>PBUF01000094.1 GCA_002727775.1 Gammaproteobacteria bacterium | reverse complement strand
ATCATAGTTTTCAAATTGCATTGGACCAATACCACCCTCTCTGTGGCACACGACACAATTTTCATTGATGATCTGAGCTACATGGGTGTTATAGGTGATCTCGTCACTCTGCGCCAGAGCAAGGCCTGTAAGGGCTAGCGCAAAAAGAGCTGTTAAAAAACGTGGCATTAATTTCATGCTTTTCTCCCAATCTAGAGATTTAANAATCATCACTAAATAATAGTAATTCTGGTTATACCAAAAGTCCATAGAATGTGTTGATTTTGTTACAGTTTATGCAACAAATTGAAACTCCAACNCATNTAACAGAATGTCGTCTAGGGACCTAATTTTAGTGCTACAAGCTCACAAAGGAGGCAACTCGGACTTGGCCCCATGAAGCTTTAAGATTTTTACTACTCGACGACTACTCTTTGCCATACGTTGGTCCAGCAGCACTGATCTCCGTCTGAACTATCTGGCCCACGGTGAACATCTACCTTGGTCCTGATGATGTACTCACCTGGCTCGGAAAACGTTGCGTAAACTCGACCAAGCCCAGAAGGACCCTCGATTCTCAACTCATTTGGATCAGGTTCGCGAAAAAAACGAAACCGAGGGTTATCTTCATCATAAGGGTTTTGTTCAACTTCCGTGTCGGGGTGGCGCGTAAATTCGACCTGTCCCGGACCTTGATGCTTTTCAAAAGCCACACCCATAGGAATAGCTTCTTCAAAACGAGGATCTTCCGGGTCTCGCTCAGCTGGATCGGTAGCATTAATAATTAACTCTACAGGTATGCCCACTTGCGCAGGATTTCGAGGGTAATCTTCAATATCGCCGACTAATCCATAGGGAGCCCCACGCTGCGTGCCATCTTCGCCGACCCCAACCATGGGCTGCATGCCACCTTGCGGGCGAGGCAATATGAAATCGAGNTCATAGGCAGACGNACCCCTGCGTCCTGGAACCTTGAGGGTCTCACTGTCACCAGTAGTTAAATACCACCATACATCATTTTCTTGTTCTGACTCTGGAACNGTGACTGCGAAGGCTCCAGTCGTTCGACCTGGTGGGAAGTGTGTAGGCTGGTTACCATCGTATTTTGCAGGCTCTATATAATTGCCTTCACCTAGGGGAATCTCTACGGCCTCCTCATTTCGATTAATTATGCCGAAGGAATAACTTGTTGTTCCATCGGGGTTGGCTATCCAACCTTCTAAAACCGGAATAATTGGCATCCCGCCAGGGGGCGCTAAACTGAGGAATCGCGCATTATCGGCTGACTGTCCATTTGCAGTTAAAACCGTTAAAGCAAGTAAACTCGCAACTGATGTAGCTAAGAATTTATTATGGAATAGCATTCGANATCTCTCCCCAAAATCGGTCAGGTCGTGTCGTAAAATGTGTATGTAAATCTCGCGAACCGGAGCCCACGCATCAAAATAGTTATAATTTTATTGAAACCTATCAATTAGGGGCGCTAGCATAGCGACCAAATCCACTCACGTCCAGTTACAGCAGCGTCAAAAGCGTGGTCTCAGGCCTTTGTTTTTTGACAAATTGTTACATTNTAGTTCTGAGAAAATGAATGATGAAATACAGACTTTCTAGCTCTCTCTTCTTAGCTTTAATTTTTTCAACAACCGCTCACTCTGCACTCGATAGGATTATTGATTTCGCGCTTCTAGATGAGAAGGGTGTATTTCATCAGCTAAGCCGTTACCAGCACAAAGATGCGGTTGTGCTGATGTCATTTGACCAATCATGTCAATTTATGCCTGCCATGCTTGCTGAATATGATGACATCGTTAGTGAGTTTTCTAGTAATGGGATTGAATTTCTTCTCATCGACTCTGAGGGCTTGGGAAGGGAAATGTTAGCGAGCCTAAGATTGAATGTACCAATTCTTGAAGACAGCGGACAATTGGTGTCTGAGTCTTTGGGTTTTGAAAATGCGGGTGAAGTCCTCATGCTTAATCCGGAAAGGCTATCGGTGTATTTCAGGGGCCCGGTGTCGCCAGACTTGAGAACCTCGCTAAGCTCTATGGAGTCAATTCAAGATACTCTTGAGCTCGAACCTCGGGGCTGCAAAATCGAGTACCCTGACAAGGTGGCACATGAGCTAAACACCCCAGATTACGCGACGGACGTTGCGCCAATCATAATTGAGAATTGTGTTGCATGTCACAATCAGGGAGGTGTTGGGCCTTTTGCATTTGATAGTTATGTGATGGTGCTCGGCTGGTCTCCAATGATTCGCGAAGTGCTCATGAACAAACGAATGCCACCTATGCAAGTCGATCCCGACATTGGGCACTCAGACAACGCGCGCTATCTCCCAACTAAAGAGTTACAAACTCTCGTTCATTGGATTGACGCGGGTGCCCCGCGAGGCTTATCTGCAACGGATCCTTTGGAGAATTTTGAACCTGCGAATGAAGATCGCTGGGTTTTGGGGGAACCAGATTACATTGTCTCGGCAAAAAGTCACGATGTGCCCCCAACAGGAGTTCTCGACTATGTATACGATAGAGTCGATTTGCCGTTTGTGGAGGATAAATGGTTGCGAGCGGTTGAATATAAAGCTGGAGATTCTTCAGTTTTACACCATCTAGTGACTTTTGTTACNNCNCCAGATGAAGATTTTTGGGGGAAAGANAGAGACGAGATTTACNCAGAGCGAAGATTTGTAGAGAGNTATTCTCCCGGCAAAGTNAATGCAAAAGTTTTTGAGAAGGGGACGGGTGTCTTCATTCCAAAAGGCAGTAGCTTGTCAATGCAATTCCACTACGTAACGAACGGTCGACGTACAACCGATTCCTCGAGGATCGGACTATATTTTAGTGAAGAACAAAACTTGCGTGAACGATTAGTTCAGGTGGTTTCTTCAAGATTTGTCTTGCCTCCAAATGAGCCTAACTTCGAATTACAAGCTGATTTTGTATTCGAGTCTCCGGTTGTGCTAACGGGGGTGCGCGCAAAAATGAACTATAGAGGTAAGCGAATGAAATTTTCGATCGAGGAAGCGGATGGGATAATTAAGGATATTTTTAGTATTCCGGCATATAACTATGGTTGGCAGCCTCACTATAAGTTAAATGAGCCTTTGGTACTTGAAGCTGGCACAAAAATATATGTTAGGGGNGCNTTGGATAATTCTATCTCGAATCCCACGAATCCAGACCCCGANAAGGAAGTAACTTTTGGTTTGAATAGTTGGGATGANATGTTTACCGGCTATTTCACTTTTAANGAAACACGCTAACTCATAAATTCACTTAACTACTGAAANATGCAGCAAGATAAGGACAGTCAAATTTTTTACGGTTGGAAAATAGTTTCCGCAATATTTGTGTTACTAACTTTCACTAGTGGATTAAGTTTTTACAATCACGCGATCTATCTGAACGCGTTAGCGGCACAACCCGCATTTACGGTTGGGATAGCTTCAATGTCGGTATCCATTTTTTTCTTGACGGGAGGTGTNACCGGATTGTTTGTGGCTCGTTGGGTTGAGGAATATGACCTGCGAATTGTCATAACAGCTGGAGCTTTGATGTCATTCTTATCCTTAAGTTTGATAGCTTTTGTAGAAACTACAGCCCAGTTATTCCTGGTTTATGGATTATTTGGAGCCGGGTTTTCNGCTTCATCTCTGATTCCAGCCACAACATTAGTTACTCGGTGGTTTAAAAAAAGGAGGGCAATGGCGCTTTCAATTGCGTCGACCGGGCTGTCCCTGGGCGGAGTAATCTTGACTCCATTATCTATACTGATGGTTGACTCTCTTGGCTTTGATATTGCTGCCCCTTTGATAGGGGTAATTTACCTATTTGGAGTTGTTCCAGTTTCTTGGATGTTTTTACGTGTTAGTCCTGAGTCCATGGGATTACTGCCAGATGGTCAGAAGAGCGAATCAAAACAAGCCTACGGACGCTCAGGCGGTACCGAGTCGGAGGACGATGGAATAAGTTTCCATCAGGCTTTGAAGGGTCGGTTCTTTTGGGGCCTCAGTCTGGCCTACATTTTTTTAATGGCTGCCCAAGTTGGAGGTATTGCTCACCAATATGGCCTTGTGAGGGAACAACTTTCAGAAGCCGAAACAGCAATTGTGGTCGCGATCTTACCTGTATTTAGCATAATCGGTAGATTGTTTGGGGGATGGGTTGTCGAACAAATGTCGATACGGAAATTCGCGATCGTAATGATGCTCTTACAAGCATTATCGTTAACCATACTATCAACGGGTTACAGTGTGGTCACTCTTTGCATTGGTTTGGCCATGTTTGGAGCGTCGGTTGGGAACCTTCTGATGCTTCAACCACTCTTAATCGCCGAAGCATTTGGCGTTAAGAGCTACTCGAGAATTTTTTCTCTAAGCAACTTGATGTCCTCTTGCGGAACAGCGATGGGCCCGGCGTTACTTGGAGTAATCTACGCTGCAAGTTCAAATTTGTATCAGTTACCTTATGTAACTGCGGCCGTGTTTGGTGCCTTAGGTTTGAGTCTATTCATATTTGGCGGCAAGATTATCAAACAATCATCCAAAGCTTGATCTTCAGATCGAGCACTTAAAATGAAAAAAGTTAAAGCACGCGCTGATAATATTGTTGCGTATGATGTCATGGTTTTTTTAGAATCATGCTGCAGTGTTAGTCTTACTAAAAAGTAATTCCATATCAGTCGTGTGAAACATTATGAGTTTTGCCCATGTAGATCCCCAGTTCCGCAGCTATCTGAGAGAGCCGCCGCGCATTTCTTACACAAACCCAGATGATACTTGGTTGGTTAGGCATTTTGTGTCCTCAATTGAAATCTTGTTAGGGCGCAATAAGATTGAGGCTGTTTATAACAATTTAAAGGACGAGCAATTTAACTTAACAACGTTTTTTTCAAGTGCGCTCAAGGAAACTAAGATAACTGCGAAGTACGATTTAGAAAAACTCCGAGCTGTTCCTAAAACTGGACCGTTGATGTTTGTTGCGAATCATCCTTTTGGGGTTGTTGATGGAATTGTATTGTGTGATATGGCTCTGAGAGTTCGCGGTGATTTGAGAATCATGCTCCATTCTCTTCTTTGCCAAGACAGTCAGCTAGCACAATTCTTTTTACCAATTGATTTTCAAGAAACCAAACAAGCGCTAAAGACAAACATAAGATCTAAGCAATTGGCATTGGAGTTTTTATCGCAAGACATCCCAGTACTAATTTTTCCATCTGGCATGGTTTCCACGGCGGATAAATTTGGTTTTGGCACTGTAAGAGATGCTCCGTGGACAACTTTTGCGGCCAAGATTATCCGAGAAGCCCGTGCGACCGTTGTCCCAATTTTTTTTCATGGTCAAAATAGTCGCAAATTTCATGTCGCGTCTCACATTGGTGAGCCATTCCGTATGGCAATGTTAGTCCATGAAGCTATTAATAAGTTCGGCAAAACAGTTGAAATTGAAATAGGAGAACCCCTGACATGGGAGCGTTTAGCGGATCGGGGCGGTCGTCAACAACTTACAGATTACCTCTATCAACAGGTGCAGTCTTTGAGGAATTAGTTTAATTTTTTGAATGAGTCACTCTGAAGATGCTGAATAACCCCTGTTTCGAATTTGCGTCAACAAAAAAATCCCTGCAAACTAACCCACCTCGGGAAAGGTTTTGAACAAACCGTAAAAAATAAAAAGAGATTTTTCTAATGAGCAAATCTATTTCATTCTGTTTTGTGTTGTTGATTTTAGTCATTAATTCTCGGTGTTCTCCGGAATATGAATCTCAAAACTCTGTTGACGCTCCCCTGAATACTGCGGACATAATTTTTGTAGGAGAGAACATTGTTACTATGGAGAGTGACGATGCTGAGGCGGTTGCGGTAATTGGTGATCGTATAGTAGCGGTAGGTGCTCAAGAAGACATCGTAAGAATGCAGGGTGAACAAACTAGACTAGTCGAATTAGGAGCCAAAGCTCTCTTGCCGGGTTTTATTGATGCGCACGGGCACTTCGGTGCTGTAGCAACCTACTCGGCACTTTTAGATCTTTCATCCCCACCTGTGGGAGAAATGGAAGATATAGATGACATAGTCAATGCTATTCGGGAATGGATTTCGTCAAATAATATTCCCGAGGGCATGTTGGTTTATGGTTGGGGATATGACGACTCTCTTCTCTTGGAAAAAAGGCATCCGACTAGAGACGATTTAGATCAAGCTTCGACCTCTCACCCTATCGTCATTCGCCATGTTTCTGGACATTTGGCCTCCGCCAATTCGCTCGCGCTTAATAACAACAATATTAACTCACAAACTCCAGACCCGTTAGGTGGGGTGATACGAAGGAGACCTGAGAATCAAGAGCCCAATGGAGTTATGGAAGAGACGGCGATGTCACTGTTACCTGGCAGGGATTCTCTAATTGCCGAAGACGAGGGTTGGGATTTACGTAGGAAAGCAGTCGAAATTTATGCGAGTTACGGTATTACCACCATACAAGAAAGCAACGTAAGTGTGTCGTATGTTGAGGAATTAAAAAAGCAAGGTCTTGAGGAGCCTTTCGCTGCAGACATTGTGACCTTTGTCATGGGTAATCCACTCTCAGAGACTCAGCTCTCTACCGTAAAAGTTGATTCTGAGTATTTGGGTGGCGTTCGAAATGGGGGTGTCAAGTTTATACTTGACGGCAGCCCCCAAGGAAGAACAGCATGGATGTCAAAACCTTATAATGAGGGACCTCCCGGTTCTGATGCAAGCTACTCGGGTTATCCAAGTTATTTACCTGATTCATACATAAGAAACGCGGTAAGCATGTTGCAGAGTGGCATACCTATTTTAGTCCATGCTAATGGTGATGCTGCTATTCAGTTGATGATAGACGGTATTGAAGAAGCGCTCTCCGACGAGGAATTAATTGACCATCGCTCAGTTATTATTCATGCCCAACTGATTAGGCAGGATCAACTTGAGAAAGTTAAGGAGCTCGGGATCGTGCCATCATACTATGCAGCTCACCCTTATTTTTGGGGTGACTGGCATCGATTAAGTTTCGGGGACGATCGCGCTAGCTTCATTAGCCCTTTGAAAGAAACTCTAAATCAGGGTATTCCTTTCACAGTTCATAATGACTCCCCGATAGTTCCCCCGGATATAATGAGATTGGTATCTATTTCAGTGAATAGATTAACCCGAAGTGGATATATCTTAGGACCTGATCAAAGAATCTCGGTAAAGGAAGCATTACACGCAGTTACCTTAGGAGCCGCATATCAATATTTTGAAGAGAATGAGAAAGGAAGTATTGCAGTTGGAAAGCGAGCGGATTTCGTCGTGCTAGAAAAGAATCCAATGAAAGTTGATCCGCTTGATCTCGCCGATGTCGCTGTTCTTGAGACGTTTTCTCGTGGTAAATCAATTTTTAAAAAACAGTAACGTAACTANAATTGGAGTATTAAATGAGAGTTGCATTTATAGGTTTAGGGGTTATGGGATACCCTATGGCAGGGCATGTTNAAAAATCGGGAACCAGTGTTTGCGTTTATAATAGGACTAGAAAAAAAGCCGAGGAATGGTGTCANGAGTTTGGNGGCGAAATGGCTGATACTCCTGCTGAGGCAGCAAAGAATTGTGACGTTGTTTTGGTTTGTGTAGGNAATGATGATGATGTCCGACAGGTAGTTACCGGCGATGAAGGGGCCCTGGTGGGCATGAACGATAATGCGATATTAGTTGACCATACAACCGCGTCTGCATCTCTCGCACGAGAATTGAACTCCGAGGCGATTAGCCAAGGTAAAAGATTTTTAGATGCGCCNGTATCCGGGGGGCAGGCCGGTGCCGAGAACGGAGTATTAACGGTTATGATTGGCGGCAACGAGGAAACTTATATCGCGGCCAAGCCGATCATCGATACTTATTCGAAATTCAATAAGCTGTTGGGTCCGGCAGGGAATGGCCAGTTAGCAAAAGCTGCTAACCAGATCTGTATTGCAGGCGTGGTGGAGGGACTTGCAGAAGCTTTGAATTTTGCAATGAAGGCGGGTTTGAATGGGGAAGATTTGGTCGAGACTATATCGAAGGGAGCTGCAGGTTCTTGGCAGATGGAGAATCGATATCAAACAATGCTCAGTGACGAGTATGAATTTGGTTTTGCTGTGGATTGGATGAGAAAGGACCTTGGCATTGCACTCGAGGAAGCTCAAAGAAATGGAGTGGAGATGCCCCTCGTTGAGATGGTCGATAAGTTCTACTCTGAGGTTCAAAATAACGGAGGCGGTCGCTGGGATACCTCAAGTTTGCTGACACGTTACACAAGAAAATAATGATTTAATAAATTATTCGAAAGAGAGCCCCTGACAAGGGGCTCGGTGTTGTCGATAGACAACCACTGCAACTCTAAATAATGATAACGATTCAACTCAACTCAAATTTAATTCAATCTGCATCATTAATTGGCCGCAAGCTTATTGTTTCTATTGATTATTCTGGTCTAAAGATCTAAGTTACGGGCTCAGTTTTTACAATTATTGTAGGGGGCTGCAATGAAAATCAATAAATTAATAGTAGTGACATTACTTTTGAGCTTAAGTGGCCTGGTGGCCAGCCAATCAGCCGGTGACTATGAGGCACCCCGCACCGAATGGGGTCAGCCAGATTTGCAAGGGGTCTGGAATTTTTCATCTGACATCCCCATGCAAAGACCCCAGCGCTATGGAACTCAGGAGTTTCTTACTCAAGATGAAATTCAAGAACGAAGGGATGCCATAATGGCGGGAAGGGCAGCGGCAGATGCGGCAGCTGCAAGAATTAACGTCCCTGATGTCCCCGATGAAGGCTCAAATCCAGGTGGATATAATGATTTTTGGTTCGAAACCGCGGGCCTTGGTGATGTTGTAAGAACATCCCACATTGTCTATCCAGAAGATGGACGTCAGCCGGACTATGTTGAAGGTGCCAAAGTGCAGTTTGGTGGTCTTGGACCCGATGTTCCTGGTGATCGCCCAGTCAGGTATGTGGTTGGGGGAATCGATAAAAACGGGCCCGAGGATCGCGGGCTTTCGGAGCGATGTATAGTTGGGTTTAACTCAGGCCCGCCTTTCACACCCAGCTTGTACAACAACAATATGCAGATCATTCAGAATAAGGATACGGCAGTAATAATGACTGAAATGATTCATGATGCTCGAATTGTTCCTTTGACAGAGAAGCCGGCATTAGATGATGACATAAGGTTATGGTCTGGTGACTCCAGAGGGTATTGGGACGGAGATACCCTAGTTGTGGAAACTAAAAATTTCAACGGCTTTCGTCAGTCGTTTGGTGCTGCGGGTCAAAACTATGATGCCGTGTTAACGGAAAAATTTACACGAGTCGCCTACGATACAGTGGATTATGAATTTACCGTGGACGATCCTGGGACCTTTACTGATAAAATTACCGCCGTTGTACCGATGATTAAGATGGCGGGGCAGATCTATGAGTATGCCTGTCATGAAGGTAACTATGGAATGGTAAATACTCTCAGGGGGGCCCGGGTTGAGGAGAGACTCGTTTCTGAGGGCATAGATATTGGTGAGCGTGATTAATTAGTCTTGGGCGTACGTTTAAGATTAAACAATTGAAAGCTCGATAAAAAAATTTAGGTTATCAAATTAAGGTTTATTGATGAAAATAATAGTTAAATATTTACTAACGCTGTTAGCCCCTTTGCTTTTTGCTGGAATCGCGGATGCTCAAGTATTGAATGAGTTCCCGCGTACTCCGGATGGTAAGCCCGACTTTAGTGGCATTTGGCAGGCGATGACTACAGCACATTATGACATAGAGCCTCATGCGGCTGCCTACGGCCCCTATCCACGCGAGATGGGAGCGCTGTCTGCAAANCCAGCTAGCCTTGGAATCGTTGAGGGTGGGCGAATCCCTTACAACGAGGTCAGCAGGAGACAGCGTGATGAGAATGCCAGAGATGCCATAACTAAAGATCCTCTCGCGAAATGTTTTATGCCAGGTGTTCCCCGAGCAAACTATTTGCCATTCCCATTTCAAATAGTGCAGTCCAGGGACGTTATTTTGTTAGCGTATGAATTCGCAGAATCAAATCGAATTGTTTATGTTGATCAGCCTGAAATTGTTTCTCAAGTAGATGCTTGGATGGGTCATTCAAATGCTACTTGGGAAGGGGATACATTAGTAATAACAGTTACTGGTCAAATGGAGGACACTTGGTTTGATCGGGTCGGTAACTTTCACAGCTTTGAGATGGTGGTAGAGGAGAGATGGACTCCGGGCGGTCCAAACCACATTGATTATTCGGCCACTATCACCGATCCAAATACTTTTACGGAGCCATGGACTGTGAGCTTTCCTCTATACAGACACGTTCAGGAAGATATGCAGTTACTTGAATTTAAATGTGTAGAGTTTGCCGAGGAGTACATGTACGGTGAGTGGCGTAAGGAAGGCACTCCTATCGGAAATCCGGACCAATAAAAGTTATTGTTTTAATAAAAACTGGAAGTGTAGCTTATGCTTCCAGTTTTTATTTGCTTAAAATAAAGTGATCACTTCAGGTAAAAAACAGAATCTACCANGCTATTCGCTGNCCTTTCCAGTCAAGAAATTTAATTTCTGCATCATAAGTAACATTATTTAGAATTGTAATTAACTTTTCAGCAACAAAATCAGGTTTAAAAATTGAGGTGCTGGCGATCCTTTTTTGAAAGGGCTGAGATAAAGCTGTGTCCGTGGTGCCAGGATGAAAAAGAAGGAAAGAAATTTTAGCGGACTCTCTTCGATATTCAATTGAAGCTGTTTTCATTAGCATATTGAGAGCCGCTTTTGATGCGCGATAGGCATACCAGCCTCCTTTTGCATTGTCCTGAATACTTCCGATGCGGGCAGTGAAAGCCGTGATAGAGCAATTACCGCTTTTTCGTAACAGGGTTTTCAAATTTTTGACCCAGAGCATGGGTAGGAAGGCNTTGATTCGCATGACAGTCTCTAAGTTAAGTAGCTTNATATCCTCAACTCTTTTTTCCGGTGAAATAGTGGAATCATGGAGAACACCGTTACATATTATAACCTTATTCAGATTTATCTCGCGCTCCATCAAACCAGCTACGATTTGTTCTATCGAAGATTCAGTATAATTAGAGAGTAACCATTCAATTTTTTTTGTGTTACCCGAGAACTNTGTCTTAGGCAAAGAGCGACTTACTGCGAANATCTNTCTCACAGAATCACTGCAGAGGAAGTTTTTAATCAACGCNTTTGCTATACCGCTATTTGCACCAATAATTAAAATTGCTTCGTTAGACATGGGTTCTAGAGAACATCTTGTCTTGAGTCGTTAGGGAAAGTGTTTTTTAACTTGCAACTGTCGCATTTTCTGTTTCCGGTGAGAAGTAAGGAAATGAGCGATCGATGTTGAGCAAAGAAGCGATATGCGATGTCAGATATTATTCGAATACCTGGCGCTCTTAAGATACGTATCCACTTATGCTTGCCGACGATGTTCCAAGCATGAATCGACACATCAAGACCAAAAATCATATCCCCGTCTTCATAACGCCCATGGAATGTATCCGAGGCATCTTTCTGACTTATATCCGGGAAGCGTTCACAAAATTGGTCGCTGTGGATGTCTTCGAATATTAGTAAATTCGAAGAATTTAGTGATTGTAAAGCCTGCATTTCTGCCACACATAGCGGGCAGGTGCTATCGAAAAATAGGGTCAGTCGTTTGGGAGCATTAGGCATGAATCACCAACATTCCAGAGTGCGCGGCGATTACGAGGCCAGTTAAAATTACCCGCAAACGACCATATTGACGGTCCTGGCGAGTTGTTGAGAGCTTAAATAAATTAAACTCTANGANAAAAACTCCCGCAAAACCCAAGGTAAGGACTGTTACGCTCACGACATAAAATTTTTGTGATGTTAAGAAAGCGGCCCATCCAATGACAACNAGNATGTTTGTAATGATCAAGATTCTCTGATGAGCATGCGAGAATTGAACTTTCAATACCTGGCCCCACACCGCGCCAGCCAAGAAACAAAGGATAGCGAGTGAGTAGGTGATGAAAATGGCCTCACCTGATATACCGAGTATGTCATGCTGCCTTGCAGATAGAATCAGCCCAGCGATGAAGGGGATTAATCCCAAAGATCCAAGACCGTATGTAACTTTGGTGAAGCTCATGGACGCGAACTCTGATTTTATAAGTTAAAAACGTATCTCTAGAGTTTTTAGATCTTATAAGTCTGACGCACGGAATTTCGCGTTTCTATTGATTCAGCTCAAAAAGAGGAAGTGGCAATTGAAAAAAGTCTACCGCTCAGTATTCTGGATTTTGGGAGACCAACTTAATAGTAATCATTCATGGTTTGAAAACACTGATGATNCTCGACTTTTTGTGATTGCTGAGCTAAAGCAAGAAGCCTCATACTGTCATCATCATGTGCAGAAAGTAGCAGCTTTCTTTGCATCTATGAAAACCTTTGCTGCTGCGCTGCGTAATTCCGGGCATCACGTTTTGCATCTGACTCTGGATGAGACCGCGGGTTTTGAAGAGCTACAAAACCTAATTGCACACACAATGAGTAAATTTTCTGCTAAACAATTTAACTATCAGCGCCCAGATGAGTACAGGTTATTAATGGATATGAGGTCCCTGTCAGGTCAAATGGATTTTGAAGTAGAGGAATTTGATACAGAACACTTCCTCTTTCCTTATGATCAGATTGAGAGTGATTTCGTCCGTGGAAAGGCTCATCGAATGGAAAGCTTTTATCGCAAAATGCGAAAAAAGTTCGATATCTTAATGGAAGGTGATAAGCCAGTCGGTGGTGCTTGGAATTATGACAAAGAGAACCGGGAGAAGCTCAAAAAAAACGACCTCACTGACATTCCGTCTCCTAAAATTTTCAAAAATGATGTATCCGAGATTCTAGGAAGAATTAGGAAGCACAAAATTGTCGTAACAGGTCAAGAAATGAACCCCCTTATTTGGCCCACTAGTCGGGAACAAGCTCTGGAAATTCTGGATTTCTTTTGTGAGTACTGCCTTCCATCCTTTGGTCGCTTCCAAGACGCAATGACTTGTCAAACTGAGCATAGTTGGAGCTTGTATCACTCTCGACTCAGCTATGCCCTAAATGTCAAAATGTTATCTCCGCGAGAGGTCATTGCAAAAGCACTAAAGTGCTTCCAGTATCGCCAAGGCGAAATTTCTCTATCGCAAGTGGAAGGCTTTGTTAGACAGATACTTGGTTGGCGCGAGTTTATCCGAGCAATTTATTGGATTAACATGCCAGACTATTCGACCAAAAATTATTTTTCGGCTGATCTGAAACTTCCTGATTTCTTTTGGACCGGTAAAACCAAAATGAGATGCATGAGTAGCGCGATTGGAGACTCCCTTAAATACAGCTATTCCCATCATATACACCGTCTGATGGTGACAGGAAATTTTTGTATGCTTGCAGGTATTGACCCTGAAGAGGTTGATAGTTGGTATTTGGGTATCTATATCGATGCGGTTCAATGGGTCGAATTGCCTAATACGCGAGGTATGTCTCAATATGCTGATGGCGGTATAGTAGCTTCTAAACCGTATGCTGCGAGTGGAAACTATATTTCAAAAATGAGTGACTATTGTTCCAGTTGTCACTATAACGTGAAGGAAGTGACAACCGAAAGAGCGTGCCCCTTTAATAGTCTGTATTGGCACTTTATGCATAAGCATAGAGATGTGCTTAAGCAAAACCCTCGCACCAACCTTGTATTCAAAGGCTGGGATAGAAAAGCAGAGGACGAACGTGGTTTGGTGCTTCAAAAGGCCCAAGAAGTTATCCATTCTCTTGAAACGCTATAGAGATTTTAATTTATAGTGTCAGCTATTCTTTGGACCTCATCTAGCACTCTTAATAGGTTGCCGCTCCATAGTTTACCAATCTGAGTCTCGGAATAACCTCTCTTCACAAGTTCCAAGGTTATGTTGAAGGTTTCGGATGCATCGTTCCAACCACTAATGCCACCGCCACCATCAAAGTCAGAGCTAACACCAACGTGCTCAATGCCAATCAGATCGATCATATATTCGATGTGATCNACAAAATCTGCAACCGTAGCGGGTGGNGCTTGATCAAACATGGCTGAATTAATGCGTGAGCGTAATATGGTATTAAATTCAGCGATGTTTGCATCGTACGCTAGCTTTTCTTCTGCAGAGAGCATTTCAATATCGGAGTCTGATAAAATCTCGAATCCGATTTCGCTTAAAATTTGAGCTTCCAATTCGGCGCGGCNTTCAANTAAGAAGGTTCTTCTTTTTTCATTTACATAAGTACTGAAGGCNGTGGTTTGGACTACGCCNCCGTTTGATTTCACGGCTANGAGCATTTCATCATCAAGGTTGCGGCTATGGTTCGTAATCTTCCTCGCGGACGAGTGAGACGCAATTACTGGTGCTACACTAAGTTCAAGCGTTTGCATAATGGATGCCTTCGAGGGATGGGAGATGTCTATCATTATCCCCAAGCGATTCATTTCAGCAATTGCCTCTCGGCCCATATCACTCAATCCGCCGTGCATGTAATCGTTATTTTCCTCGCCCGTGTGGGAATCTGAAAGTTGATTGTGTCCATTATGTGCGAGAGACATATACCTGCCGCCACGATCGAAAAATTCCTCTATCCTCGAGAGGTCCTCTCCAAGCGGGTAGGCGTTTTCGATACCTATCATGGCAACTTTTTTCCCNAGTTTTGTTATTCGTTTAACATCATCTGATGTGTAGGCTATTTCGATTTGGTCAGGAGCGATTTCCTCTGCCAATCTGTGAATGGCCTCGAACTTGTCGATCGCGTTGGCGTAAGCCGCGGCATAACCTTCGTCATTCAGCTCAGCCTGTCCGGTATAAACTATAAACCATGCCACGTCTAAACCCCCGGCTTCCATTTTTGGGAGATTAACCTGAGTATCGAGGTCCTGCGTGTAGTTTCTGTTTGCAGTAAAGTTTCTTGTATTGATATCGGCATGAGTATCCAGTGTAATTACACGATCGTGAATACCTTGAGCTCGTTCTATTAATTCCTCTTCAGTTTCAAGACAGCCCCCCAATTGAAAAGAGATAAGGACCGCTATGGTTAATTTAGTAAAATGAAATTGATTCATACATGCCACCATTAAATAGTCAGCCGACTTTGAAAGCTGAAGAGATTTTTGCCAAATATTGCCGTCAACATACCACCCGAGTTTCGTGATTAATACCCTAGGATGTCTCATTTCTCTCAGAATTATTTAGGTTTTCCTTTGTTAATCGGGCTAGGTTGTTAAAATAGATAAACGCAAGATTTGCTAACACTGATCAGCATGGATAATATTCGCTCTTTATGAGGATCGCTTTTGATTTCAAGAGTAAGAATTAGTTGAGACAGGGGAGAGTCACAATGAAGGAAAATACACGCAATTACGGGTTTATGGGAGAATCATCGATTAGGGCTCTTTGTCTTTTTTTAAGTATTTTTCTTTCTGCTGTAGCGTTTTCTGAGGGTGGTCGAACTCCGGTTCGGGCCAAAAATGGAATGGTTTCGAGTGCCTCAAGACTCGCTTCAGAAACTGGTGTGCAAGTTTTACAACAGGGTGGCAATGCAATCGATGCAGCTGTGGCGACCGCTTTTGCGCTTGCCGTAACCTGGCCCAGCGCAGGGAATATCGGAGGCGGCGGTTTTCTTGTTTATCACGGGCAGGATGGGCATGCGACTACGTATGATTTTCGTGAAAAAGCTGCGCTGGCGGCTACCGAAGAAATGTATCTCGGAGTAGATGGAAGGGTTCAAAATAATTCAAATCATATCGGGATGTTGGCAATAGGCGTACCAGGCACGGTAGCTGGTCTATACAAAGCTCATCAGGAGTTGGGCTCTCTGCCATGGGCAGAGCTAGTGGCTCCAGCGGTAAAGATGGCGCGAGAAGGAATCCCAATCACCTACTCTCTACAAACTGGATTCCAAAGAAGCGCGAACAGATTTCGGCAGTATCCGTCTTCCGCAAAGAAATTCTTCAAAAGTGATGGTTCATTTTACGAGTTGGGAGACTTATGGATTCAACCTGACCTTGCTCACACGCTTGAACTTATTCAGAGAAATGGCAAGGATGGGTTTTACAAGGGAGAGAATGCAAAAAGGTTTGCAGACTTTATGGCTAGTAATGGTGGTTTAATTACTGAGGAAGATTTGGCTAGTTATCAAGCCGTCGAAAGGGCACCCATTAGGGGTTCTTATAGGGGCTATGACATTATCAGTATGCCGCCTCCAAGCTCCGGCGGCGTTGCCCTCGTAGAAATGTTAAATATATTAGAAGATTACGACCTCGCTGAGATGGGACACAACTCGGCTGACTACTTACATGTATTAACTGAAACAATGAGAAGGGCCTACGCAGACCGCGCCGAGCATCTTGGAGACCCAGACTTCAACGAGGATATGCCAATTTCTCGTCTAGTAGATAAAGATTATGCTGCAAAATTACGATCGACGATCAGCATGGAGAAAAAATCTAACAGCAGTCCTACTGAATTTGCTCAGGCATATGAGAGCGAAGAAACTACCCACTTTTCTGTCGCTGATAAAAACGGGAATATGGTGAGCCTGACTTATACCCTTGAATTCGGTTATGGCTCAGCGATTGTTGTAGAGGGTGGCGGTTATCTGTTGAACAATGAGTTGGGAGATTTTAATGCGGTTCCTGGTTTGACAGACGAGCGGGGTAATATTGGCACTTCTCCAAATCTTGTTGCTCCTCAAAAGCGCCCACTTTCATCAATGACCCCGACGATAGTTGCTCAGAACGGGAAGCCTGTTTTCGCAACTGGCAGTCCTGGTGGTAAAACGATAATAAACACGACCATGCAGACCATCTTAAATGTCATAGATCATGGTTATAACATTGCCGAGGCAATTGAGGCAGGTCGTATTCATCATCAGTGGTATCCAGACGTTACTCGTATTGAATCGAACTTCTTCTCCGCAGATACGATTAAACTTTACGAAGCCAAGGGACACAGGATTTCAGAGAGAAGTTCCCAGGGGGCAGCTATGGGCGTTTTCTATAATCGTGATGAGGACCTATTTGAAGGGGCTTCTGACTCTCGCCGCGGAGATGGTGCCGCGGTAGGTTACTAGGAGTAAAGTTACTATGAAGTCAGTAATATTGGGTTTTATCTTACTTTCAAGTGCCGCTTTGGAAGCGCAAGATCTTGAATCGATGAAACAGAAATTTATTGGTGACTATGAATTGGTGAACTATGTGACTTTTGGTGAAGATGGCACTGAGCGAGACATGCAATACATCGGCAGACTTAGTTACGACCATTTAGGCAACATGGCTGGTTTAGGTATGCCCATAGATCTTCCATCAAGGGCGGAAAACTCTTCAGAACGTACCATCGGTGGGTTCGGGTATTGGGGAAAAGTCTCATGGGATCTTGAAGCCGGGACGGTAACTCATCATGTCGTTGGCTCGCCTATGGTTCCGCAATGGGTTGGAGGCGATAATGTCCGCTATTTTGAATTCATAGAGGATGATCTTCTCGCCTTATCTATCAAAAACTCTCAAGGAAGGATAACTGGCACTCTTACTTGGAGACGACTCAAGTAAAACTAATCTGCTTCCAAGTATTACTAATTTAGTATTTTAACAAAGTCTTCCCAAGTTATTGGTTCACCGTGAATAGGTACAATTGTTTCAACATCAAGTCCAAGACGCTGAACATGGTTATAAAGGCTTAGGTTTGCGTCTGAAGCTTCGCCTTCACTAGGTTCAAAGGAATTAAACAAATCAGCTTCGATAAGCATCTTCTGATCTGGTAGGTATGCGACTAGCATTCCCTCGACGTGCGAAAGCGGGTGAACGTAAGATAACTGCATCATACGTTCTCCATCAGTTAGCACATAGTTTTCCCGCACAACTTCATACTGGTATCCCTCTGCAAGTTCAGTAGGTGGCCATAGGCTTACCATATCTGGGTCCAATGTTCGTGGGGAGTAGTTTAAAACATCTCGTGTGTAGAACTCATAATTTTTCCAGTGCGTGATAATGGTTGCCCCAATATGCATGTAAGTCCTGAGCCCTCCTATAGAGTCATGGTGTTGGTGGGTGTTAATCAAAAATCGAATCGGTTTGTTAGGGATATGTTTTACAATTTCATCAATAACTGCGAGATTTCTACCCTCATTAAGTGGGGCCTCGATCACTGCAATATAGTCGTTGAATTCAATTACAACACTGTTGTGTGATCCGCCTCCATATAAATAAGTTCCATCTCCCAAATCACTAATGTCCACTTTTTCTGAAAAGTCGGCGTTTACGACAGTTGCAGGAACCTTAACTTCACCCGGGCAGACATTTGCCGCGATGTTGTCTTGCCGCCCTCCGAATGCATTATGTCCCGCATTAATACTCTGAGCCTGATAATTATCGTCCCATCCAGTATGGTGATGCCAAACTGTTGGAAATTTTATGCCATTACCAATATCGATATAATCAGAATTCGTGAATTCATGCTCATAATTTGCGTCACCTAGAACTGGGTCTGGGACCCAGGTGTGGATTCGCTGTAAAAGATTCTGAGAGTTAATCGTGGCATCGACTCGATACTTACCCATGAGTGTAATAGATACTATGGTCACTTTTTCTGGACTAACTGTAGCTCCGTCACGTCCCATCTCGCCAAGCTCCCAACGCCAGGTCGCTACAGGGTTGGCGCCAGGAAGGCGGGCAGCTTTAAGAAATCCGTGAGGTGTCAACCACATATCAAGCTGCCATCGCTCGGCATCGATTGGATGAGCGGCAACGGGCAGCCTGTCATCCCCGTCCTGATACCACGCGTAGGCGCCATTTAGGCTGAAAATTTGGTGCTCGTTTTTTTGAACAGGCATTCCGCTGTCCCAGCCCAGACCGTACTTCCACGAGGCTGGGTTATGTCCTGGCTCGCGATCGAATGTTTCGATCATTCGAACATTTTCCCAATCGATCACGCGACTATAGTTCCTCAGCGGCTTCCCTCTGGGCCAATCCACTTCGTAAGCATTTATGTATTGCTGTCCCACCATTCCCGTGTAAGCAGAACCTGATATAGAAATACAAGAGAGCCTATCCTCTCCAATGGCCGCTGATGCTGCAGCTAAAATGGGTACCGGGTCAATGTAACCCGGCTCAAACTCCTGAGCTAAGGTAAGAGCTGGTAGCGCAAAAGAAAAAATGAGTGCGTTTGTTCGAAAAGTTATCGATGTCACAGAATTTCTCCTTGGTATTATTATTTTGGCACTATGTTGACATTAAATGAGCGAGTCCACTAATTCAATTGAGATTTTGATTTTGAAGACAGTTTAAGAAGTTGAATGTAACAGTGCGAGACAGACTTGTTTATGTGGTATAAAGCCGATTGTTTCGTCTTTTTTCAGGCAGATTGAAATGACTAGCCGCAGTTTGATTAATCGACTTACCAGGGAAATAGAAGGAGAGTTTCTCTCTGACAACTTTAGTCGTGGGCGTTACAGTACCGATGCATCTATCTATCAACTTATGCCGGTTGGTGTGGTCGTCCCAAAGAGTATTGATGATGTAGAGGCAACAATAAAGATTGCCAGAGAGGAGGGCCTTCCTGTTCTACCGAGGGGTAGTGGCACCTCGCAAAATGGACAGGCAATTGGCGAAGCGCTGCTCATTGATACAACTCGACACTTAAATCAGGTGATAGATTTTAACGCAGAAAAAAACACGGTTTGCGTCGAGCCCGGACTTGTTCTTGATCAGTTGAACCGTTCTTTGAAGCCCCATGGACTGTTCTATCCTGTTGATGTTTCTACTGCCAATCGAGCAACACTTGGAGGGATGACTGGAAACAACAGTTGTGGTGCGCGATCTATTCGTTATGGCAATATGGTCCATAATGTCCTCTCCATCGAAGCTCTTCTTGCGGACGGCAGCAAAGCTCACTTCAAAAAATTCGGTGAGGGCAGTGAGAATGTTTCAGAAGAACTGTCAACCCAACTTTTAAACCTGGGTAAACGCGAATCGAAGGAAATTGATGAGCGTTTTCCAAAACTTCTCAGGCGCGTGGGTGGATACAACATTGATGAACTCACAAAACAGTCACCGAACCTGGGAAGATTGTTGGTAGGCTCCGAGGGCACACTGGGATTTTTTCAGAAAATTCATCTACAACTCCAACCGATTCCGAAAGAAAAGGTCCTTGGGGTGTGTCATTTCCCAACATTTTATGAGGCGATGGAGAGCACACAGCACATTGTCAAGTTAGACCCTGCTGCTGTAGAGCTGGTGGATCGGACAATGATTGACCTAGCACGAGCCATTCCCCTGTTCGCACCTACAGTTGACCGTTTTGTGCAAGGTGAGCCAGATGCACTGCTTCTTGTTGAGTTTGCAGGAGAAGGCAGGGCAGAGCAGCTTGCTAAACTTGCCGATCTCGGAGAATTGATGGCAGATATGGGGTTTCCTGATTCAGTGGTGGAAGCTACAGATGATGAGTTTCAGCCTGCAATCTGGGAGGTTAGAAAACAGGGTCTTAATATCATGATGTCTATGAAAGGAGACGGAAAACCTGTTTCATTTATAGAAGATTGTGCGGTCGATTTAAAGGATTTAGCGGAATACACGAGAAGGTTAACCGAAATTTTTACAAAAAATGGGACAACGGGCACATTTTATGCGCACGCCTCTGTTGGTACGTTACACGTAAGACCAATTTTAAACATGAAGGAGGACTCGGGCGCAAAAAAAATGCGGGCTATCGTAGAGGAATGTCTTGAAATGGTTCGGGAGTATAAAGGATCCCACTCCGGAGAGCATGGGGATGGAATCTCACGCTCAGAGTTTCATGAACCAATGTTTGGAAAGAGGATGGTGAAAAATTTTGAGGAAGTAAAAAGGGCGTTTGATCCTGGGAACCTTTTCAATCCCGGTAAGATTGTTAATCCGCACAAGATGGATGACCGAAGTATCATGCGATTTGCGCCGGGTTATGAGCCAATCAAGCTTGAAACGAGGTTGGACTGGTCAGAGTGGGATGGATTTAATCGGGCAATTGAAATGTGCAACAACAACGGCGCGTGTCGCAAGACAAACGTTGGTACCATGTGTCCTTCTTATCGGATCACAAAAGACGAGAGACATCTGACTCGGGGTCGAGCAAATACTCTCAGATTGGCAATAACAGGGCAGTTGGGTGCGAATGCGTTCACCTCAGAAAAAATGTACCAGACGATGGACTATTGTGTCAGTTGCAAAGGTTGTAAACGGGAGTGTCCGACAGGCGTGGACATGGCGAGAATGAAGATAGAATTTCTTGATCAGTATCATCGTCGCCATGGCCTTGGTCTTCGAGAAAGGCTCTTTGCATATCTCCCGCGTTATGCAGCTTCACTCAAAAAATTCGCAGTTCTGCTAAACCTGCGCGATCAGATACCCGGATTGGCCAAGATTTCTGAATGGGTTTTTGGTCTGACGAGCCAGAGACCGCTGCCAAAGTGGCGAAGCGATGGCTTCAGTTGGACGGGCGATAGCGTCTCAGGTTCAGGGACGAATGGGGATGTCGCCCTCTTGGTTGACACGTTCAACGGATGCTTTGAAAGTGAAAATGCGTANGCGGCGCTTGATGTGCTAAATGCGTCTGGTTACCGAGTTCATATTCCCCAACCAGTCAGCGGTGACGGAGCGCTTTGCTGCGGCAGGACTTTTTTGAGTAACGGACTAGTTGATGAAGCGAAACTGGAAATCGATAGGATGATGCAGGCGCTTAAGCCGTTTGTTCAGAGGGGTATTCCAATTGTTGGTCTTGAGCCCTCGTGTTTGTTAACCCTCCGCGATGAATACCTGGCTTTGTACCCAGGCCCAGAGGCTGAACAGCTAGCCGAGAATAGCTTTATGCTAGAGGAGTTTCTCGCGAGGGAACTGGATGCAGGTAAGCTTGACCTAAAATTGCAGGCCCTGGGAACAAAGCGGGCACTGCTTCATGGTCATTGTCATCAAAAAGCATTTGCCGTGCTCTCACCTGTTCAGAGGATCCTTGAGTTAATTCCTGAACTCAAGGTGGAGACTATAGATTCCAGTTGCTGTGGGATGGCAGGCTCTTTTGGGTATGAAAAAGAGCATTACGATGCCTCCATGTTGATGGGTTCTTTGAGTCTATTCCCAACGA
This sequence comes from Gammaproteobacteria bacterium, assembly GCA_002727775.1. Lineage (GTDB taxonomy): Bacteria > Pseudomonadota > Gammaproteobacteria > Pseudomonadales > Azotimanducaceae > UBA4421. The sequence goes on along the minus strand of PBUF01000094.1, from coordinate 29,216 downwards.
TTGATAAAGAAGATCCGGATACTTTGATCATTGCCGATGGTACGAGCTGTCGGGGCCAAATTGAGCATGGAACTGGCAGAGCCCCGCTGCACGTTGCGCGAGTCCTGCAGATGGCTCTGTCCCAGACACAGTGCTGACAGCNTTGCCCTGATTCCTCGTAAGCGTAAANCAACACAAAAATGGGTCGCTTGGTGGTCTTTTAGCACCCTGAATTTCTTGATAAAAAGTGGCTTGAGAGGTATTGTTTTTAACCAGAATAAAAGTTTGTCCGGGACTAAGAATAAATTGCCCACTCGGGAGGCAAAAATGCAAGTGAAACTCTCGTCAATTCGAGCATTATTTGAAACTGTTTTTTGTCCGATTATCCTTTTGACCCCAGGTTTCTTGCCGGCACAGGTTTTGGGGCAATCAGACGCAGAATTTTTTTCCCATGAAATCAGGCCGATAATGGAGCGTACGTGCTGGAATTGCCATGGAGAGGCGGTCAAAAGTTCTGGTCTAGATCTAAGCACACGGGAAGCGGCGCTTGAGGGCGGTAATCGGGGACCTGCCATAGTGCCCGGTAATGCTGAGGAAAGTCGCCTATTTCGCCAGTTGGCAGGACTGGAGGGTCCACAGATGCCTCTTGGAGTGCCACTGGCAGACGAGGACGTTGAGAAGTTTCGAGTCTGGATAAATAACGGGGCGATATGGGACGCCGGTCCTGCAACTACGGTGGCTGCCAGCGAGTTCTCGGCTTTCGCTACCGATGTCCCTGCATCAGCCCGAAATTACTGGGCATTTGAGTTGCCAGAAAAGGCTGAGATCCCCCGCTTTGAAAATTTTGAGCATCCTATAGATTCTTTCCTGGAGCAAAAGCGTCAAGAAAAGGGAATCGAGGCTGCACCCCAGGCCGACAAGCTCACGCTACTGAGGAGAGCCTACCTGGATTTAGTTGGACTACCTCCCACGCCTGAGCAAACTCAGGAATTCTTAAACGATACTCGACCAAACGCCTGGGTGAACCTGATAGATAAGCTATTGGCTTCCCCACACTACGGTGAGCGCTGGGGTCGACACTGGCTCGACGTTGCAAGATATGCTGATTCGGATGGCTATGAGCAGGATGTGGACAGGTCAAATGCCTGGCGTTATCGAGACTACGTAGTAAACGCCTTCAACAGTGACAAGCCTCACGATGAGTTTATTACTGAGCAGATTGCAGGCGATGAGCTCGATGAAACAACCCATGAGTCGAGGATAGCAACTGGCTTTCTGAGAGCAGGACCTAGGGTAAATTTCCGGGAAAAAGACAATCCAGAGCGCAGGTGGGACTACCTGGATGATGTTGTTGCCACCGTTGGTCGCGGTGTTTTGGGTATGACCATCCAGTGCGCGCGATGTCATGACCATAAGTTTGACCCAATCCTGCAGAAAGACTATTACAGCATGACCTCCTCGCTATTTGGTTATGTTGAGACAGACTGGCCAATGTTGCCAGATGAGCAGGCATTGGAATACTTGTTAAAAACCGCAGAGTTCGATGACCGCGTTTCTGCGATTAGGGAGCAGATACGGGAAATTGAGCAGCCTTACTTGACAGAATTGAAACTCAATAGAATCCGAAATGAATTTCCAGCCGACATACTTGACGCGGTTCTTACACCAGAGGACGAGCGTTCCGACGGACAAAAGCTTTTGGCTGCGCAGGTACTCACTCTTGGTGTCCCGAGGGATAAGGTTGATGAAGCAATGTCGGACGAGGCAAAAGCTGAGCGGCAAGCTCTGAGGGATAGAATTGCGGAGGTAGAGGCTCAAAGACCGGAAGAACCGCCAATGATAGAGGTGGTTACTGATGGCGACTACAGATACACACCGGATAGAGCAGGAGATAATGTCCTCGGCTGTCCTGAATGCCGAATCAAGATGGACAAACCAGGTAGTTTTTTGCATGATGGTGAAGGCAGTTATGAAGTTCCACCTGCTCCCTTTCTTATTCGTGGAGATCCTTTCAGCGAAGGCCCTGCTCTGAAACCGGATTTTCTAACAGTTGCAAAATATGGTAATCCTCCTGTGGAAATACCCAGGGATAACGGTCGCACATCCGGGCGCCGTCTCGCTCTGGCGCAGTGGCTTACCTCTGAGGAAAATCCCCTGACTGCCAGGGTATGGGTAAACCGGGTTTGGCATCACCATTTCGGCAGAGGCATTGTCTCCAGTCTCGATAATTTTGGTGTTGTAGGCGAAAGGCCTACACATCCTGAATTGCTNGACTGGTTAGCAGTCGAGTTTATGGAGAATGGCTGGAGCACCAAGGAACTACACAGAACGATAATGACATCTCAGGCCTATAAGATGGCCTCGGCCTACGAGAATAATGAAAACTCACTTGCTGATCTGGAAAACCATCTGTTATGGAAGTACCGACCCCAGAGGCTGGAGGCTGAGGCGATTCGGGATGTGATTATGGCCACCAGTGGCGGTATTGATTTATCNGTTGGTGGAAAGCCGATCTTTCCCTACATACCTCAAGACATTCTCGATACAGCCGCTTTATTTGGTCGCTGGGATAATCAGGCAGATGGTCCCGATGTCTGGAGACGAAGTCTGTATGTTTACCGAAGACGCACACTGAGTTTTCCTTTTTTTGAGACGTTTGATCTGCCTGATCAGAACCAGACCATTAATATTAGAAACACCTCAACAGTTGCTCCGCAAGCGCTGACTCTGATGAACAATCCTTTCATATTGAATCAAGCCGAGTTGTTTGCAAATACGGTCCAGGAAAAGGTGCCTTACGATATTGATCAACAGGTGGCAATGGTCTATGAGACGGCGCTGACTCGTCCGCCAACTGATCAAGAAGCGGAAGTCGGGCGGCAACTGGTAGAGCTGGGTTCTTTGAACGATCTCACTCATGTCGTGTTTAATCTGAGCGAATTCTTGTACAGGAGATAGTGAAGCATGACTGATAAACCCAAGAAAAAAATCTGGTCACGTCGCGATTTTCTTATGCAGTCCGGGGGTGGTATGGCTGGCCTTGCATTGGCCAGCTTGATGAACGATGACAAGGCTTTTGCTCAGGATGCTGCCTTGAATGGTGGTCAGTGCGGTGCTGTTTTCCCTGGTGCGTTCGAGCCAAAGCAGCCACACTTCAAGCCGCGAGCTAAAAGCGTAATCTCTCTTTTCATGAGTGGTGGTCCAAGTCAGGTCGATACTTTCGATTACAAGCCCGCTCTTACAAAATACGCTGGTGTGCCGCTTGAGGACTTGATTGGAGAAAAATTTGCCGTCCGGCAGGGTATGCCCGGTCCGCTTATGCCAAGTCCTTTCGAATTTAAGCAGCATGGCGAGAGCGGCATGTGGGTGTCAGAACTTTTTCCGCACCTGGCCAAACAGGTTGATGACATTGCTTTCATCAAATCGTTATATGGGCGTTCCAATGATCACATTCAGTCTACCTATGAGATGCAGACCGGACAGATTAGGGTGGGTTTCCCGAGCGTTGGGTGTTGGGTGACCTACGGGCTGGGTTCTGAGAGTTCAAGTTTGCCTGGTTTTGTTGTAATGAACGATTATCGTGGTGGGCCTCTTGGTGGTCCCGCTGACTGGGGCTCTGGTTTTATGCCGGCGAGTTATCAGGGAACCCTTTTTAGATCTTCAGGTGATCCGATTGTTGATCTTGAGGCTCCCGAGAGTTTGACGACTGATCAGCAGCGAGCAAGACTGGAGGTATTGGCAAAACTTAACCAGATGGATATGGAAAAGTATCCGGGTAACTCTGAGCTGGCCGCGCGAATTTCTTCCTACGAGCTTGCTTACCGCATGCAGGGGTGTGCGCCTGAGGCGATAGATATCCGCTCTGAATCTGATGCGACCAAGAAACTTTACGGAATTGATGAGGGAATAACTGAGCCGTTTGGTAAACAGTGTCTCATGGCACGTCGCCTGGTAGAGAGGGGTGTTCGGTTCGTGCAGCTTTTTATGGGTGGTGTTGGCGTTCAAAACACTGATACGTGGGATGCTCACTCCAATCTTGTTGAGAATCACACTTTACACGCAAAGGAGTCTGACAAGCCAATCGCCGGTCTTATACAGGACCTTAAGGCTCGCGGGTTGCTTGATGATACATTGATAGTCTGGCATGGAGAGTTTGGGCGAATGCCGATATCACAGCGCGGGATAGGGCGGGATCATAATCCGGGCACGCAGACTGCTTTAATGATTGGTGCGGGTATTCAGGGTGGACAGGAAATTGGTGCCTCTGATGAATGGGGTTACAAGGCTTTTGATCAACCCATTTCCGCGCACGACATGCATGCAACAATCCTTCATCTTCTAGGGCTTGATCACGAGAAATTGACTTACCGTTACAGTGGGCGGGATTATCGTCTGTCGGACATATCTGGTAAGCCAATCCCCCAGATTATTGCATAGCCCTCAGCGACGAGGGTTTTTAAATAAGGGTAGAGATTGATAGTTAATGTCTGCCCTTTCTATGAAACCAAGGGAAGAATTATGACAAGTAAGAGTTTTGTGGTGGCATTACGTAATTTGTGTGTCGCTGCGGGTATTTTTGTTACCAGTATTGTTTATTCGCAGGAAAACGTTTCTTACACAGAGTCGCAGGCAGCGGCCGGGCAACTGACGTATGAGGAGCGCTGCGCGACCTGTCATGGTTACAACCTAGAGGGTTTTGAACTTGCACCTAGCCTTAGCGGGAATTTATTTAGTCGAAGGTTCGGCGACCGCTCTGCTGATTATCTTGCGCGCAACGTCCAGCGCATGCCACCGAATGAAGCTGGTCTGTCTCAGGAGGAGACGGCGAACGTGCTTGCCTATCTCTTCAGAAGGAATGGGGTTGAGGCGAGCACGGAATCGTTGTCAGCCGATCTTGATTTTCTGGCCAGTTATGTAATACCGGCGCAGGAACTTGTGGACTCACGTTTTACTCCCAGGCTGCCAAGCTATGCCACCAACGGTCCGTTAATGCCAAACAGTCGGCTTGATGATCTTACTCCTGTAACCAACGATATGCTCCTTAATCCGCCAGTTGGCGACTGGCTTGTCTGGAGACGCACGCATTCAAACCTCGGCCACAGCCCTTTGTCCGAGATTAGCAAAGAAAACGTAGATGACTTTAGGCTTGCATGGACCTGGTCTTTGCCACCGGGCGCCAATATGATGACCCCGATTGTTCATGACGGTGTCATGTTCACTCTAAGCTCCGGAGATGTCGTTCAGGCAATTGATGCGACGACTGGAGACCTGCTTTGGGCCTATCAGCATGAGATTGATGGTGACAAGCCGTCTGAGTCGAAAAAGGGTGTTGCAATATGGGAAGACAAAATTATTGTTGGCACCTCCGATCTCAAATTAATTGCCATAGAGGCAAAGACTGGCAGGCTGGCATGGGAACACCAGATTGAGACACACGGTGAGACTGATCACCGGTTTAAGTCCGCTCCGATGGTTGTAAACGATAAGGCAATTTTTGGCCTTGTCGGACAGATGGCCGTTGAGGGCGGTAACTTTATTGTGGCCATCGATCTAAAAACTCATGAGGAGGCCTGGCGTTTTTATACGATCGCACGTCCAGACGAGGCCTTTGGTAACAGCTGGAACGGACTCAGTCTGGAGGAGAGAACCGGCGGATCAGTCTGGACGCCTGGCAGCTATGACCCCGAAACCAATCTGGTTTACTTCGGGCCCGCACCGACATATGACACGGTGACCATGAGGGAATTCAGAAACGTGCCAGGTACCACTTCCGATGCGCTGTATACCAATTCGACTATAGCTCTTGATGCTGATACAGGAGAGCTGGTATGGCATTTTCAGCATGTAAGAAATGATCTTCTGGATCTGGACTGGGCGTTTGAGCGTCAGATTATGGAGCTTCCAGTCAATGGCGAGATGCGAAGGGCTGTTGTTACTGGAGGAAAGGCAGCGATCTTCGAGGCAATGGACGCGGTAACAGGCGAGTATCTGTTCTCAATTGATCTTGATATGCAGAACGTGTTCAGCGAGATTGATCCCAGGACGGGGGATAAGACCATGTTTCCAGAAGCCGTACTGAAACCGGGTGAGGACACGCCTGGTCTTGCCAAGAATGGTGTCTGTCCTGACGCGCTCGGTGCGCGTAATATGCAGACCACGTCCTATAATCCCCATACAGGAATCCTCTATGTGCCGATGCAGGATACCTGTATTAATAATCTTACCGGCAGACGATGGCAGAAATATCCAAACATTGAGGATGAGGGTAAATGGGGTCTGGTGAAGGCGGTAAATTTGGAGACGCGCGAAGTCGAGTGGACAACTCGTCAGTTCGCGCCGCCCGCGAGTGGTCATCTCACTACTGATTCTGGGCTTTTGTTTCGAGGGACCATAGACAGGATGTTCCAGGTGGTCGACCAGGAAAATGGTGAAGTCTTGTGGCAACAACGGCTGGATAATGCACCAACGTCTTACCCAATTACCTATCGGGTAGATGGGCAGCAGTACGTGGCGGTTGCGACTAATTCTGGAAGCTACTTTGCTAATGGTATGGAGAGGACAACCGGCATAACAAATTCGCCCACTGGCGCGTCACTTTGGGTGTTCACTGTGTCACGCTAAAGAATCTTCAATCAAATTCAAAAAAAGGGTAAGTTTGACCTAGGTAAGGCTACTGATACCTTATAGGCGCTGTTGTTACCCTTACACGAGACTCCATATACGTTATGGAATCCCCATCAATACTACTAAACCAATGTGGAGTTCCAGGCTGCAACACGAGAATGTCCCCCTCTTTGACCCTTCTTGCAAGCCCGCCCTCGATTCCGTGAAGGGTTCTCATTAAGTCATCACTGGTCTGTTCCGCGAGGGGTGGTATGAGCAGGCCACCAGTTACCAAGGTTCCGCTGCCCTCAAGAATCCTATAAATCTCTACGCTGTGAGGGTGCACTACAGAATACTGAGGCACGCCACTCATTCTTCGCCGAACTGAAATTCCGGGTGAAATAGTTACCGATACGCCGGCCGCAGAGGTGGAATTTCGTGCTGCTTCATCAAGCTCGGCAAGGATCTCTGAGCCCGGTTTAAAGATAGCGGGAGGTGCGCCAGATTGTTGAGCGTATGAGTTGATGCAGACAATAAGAGCCGCCAACGCGATTACATTTGTATTTTTCATTTTTATTCCTAAGCTCTTGCGTTGACCATCAGAAAACCAAGCATGGCAGTCTCAATGGCGTCTGCTAGCCCAGGTATAAAAAGTAAACTCGCGACTATAACAGCAGAGAGTATCCCACAAAGTTTTAAGTATTTTATGTTGTCCATTCTTATGTTTCCTGCAGTGGTTATGCGTGCCGATCTGGCATTTTTAATTCGGTAATAACTCGCCTCAGTAGGGTCTCTCGGCCCTGGCATTATTTCCTAACCAGGAGAGCATGCTAGTTTCAACTGAGTCTGAGAGACCCGGTACAAAAAGGATGCTCATGGAAGTAGCGATTGCCACGGCGGCGCAGAGCATTAAATAATTTTTAGTTTTCATCCCGAACTTCCTAGTTTAGGTCTCTGGGAATAAGTTCAAAAACCCAGGAGTTCCCAGACTCGATTCCGGCTCGGGTAGCTGCGATTGCCTGAGCACTGGCGCTCGGTGCTCCTCCATATTTGGTGATAAGCTTTGCAGCGACCCCGTCAAGTATGTCCCCTTCCTCTATTCGAACCAGGGTTCTGGGATACCGCACGCCGTCTACTCTCAACACTCCCTGATTGTTGCCCCTGTCCGCCTCAAACGCCCACTCTTTCCAGAGCTTACCTAGCATAGTGGTCATGTAACCTGAAATGATGAACAGCCGTCCCTCAGCTTCAAGGACATAGATAAGTCGGGACGCCATTGGGTCATTGAGCTGAAGTTCGACTAGCTGGATTTCGTCGGTGAAGCTCCAGTCGGGCTCTGGGCCTGTATGCAGTCGCCCGGACGTCATCTCGCCACCCGGAAATAATATAGAGGGGCCATCCGCGTTTCTGTTTTCAATCCGCAGCGTTGCCATTCCCACAGCTGGTATCAGAATGATTACCCCTAGTATTTGTAAGATTATCTTCTTCATATGTTCATACCCAAGCTAAGTTTTGCATTCAATATTAGTTTTCGGAAGTATTCTGCTCCAATGCTCGCGCTTCTTCGGCCCTAGCTCCACGGAGAATGTAAGTCATGGCATAGTTGCCCTCGTGGCAGGCATACTCATACTGTTTATAGTCTGGTAAACGTGGCATCGGCCGGATTGCTGTCCAGGGCTGCGTGTAAACGGTCGGGTCTTCAATGGTGAATGAGTAGTCGATCATGTCCTCATCGACTCGCCTGAATCTCTCAACAGCGACTGTGTTGCGGGAAGATGGAAAGCGGTGACGAGTTTTATCACTGAAATTAGCTGTTCTAACTACCAGTGTGTCGCCATCCCAGTAGCCGCGGCTGTCGCCATTCCACTGCCGTATGTTGTCATGCAATTGTGGACGATCATCGATCGGGATAATCCTGACATCGTGGATCATTTCGACATGTATCGCCACAAAATCCTTATTCTGAACTATGTGATAGGAATTGTTGTAGCCAGAGGAAACTGGAGGAACACCGTGATAGGTTAGGCACCTGTCCCAGTTCGTTCGGTCTAGCCATGAGTCGGCTGAATGATCACGCAGGTATTCGGCCCTTTCCCGCTGGCTGGCTATGGTCGCTTCGGTAACCGGTAGGCGTCCATTTGGCGGATCAACAATGAGTGAGGTTCTGAAGTCTGCTGAAACCTCACCTCGGTCAAACCACTGGTAGTTATAGCTACCTACATCGCCCGGTCTGTCGGGAGCATCCTGTTGGGTGTTGGCAAATATTTGCGCCGCCTCCTCGGGAGTGTAGAATTCTTTCTCCCCAAGGCGCTCAGGTCTTTGTAAAGGAGTTAAACTTGCATACGACCACATCCCGGAAATATCCGGATCTCCCCAGGGCGTGCGCTTCGCGTAAGAGCTATCGCTTTGAGCAACTAGTGACCCGGACCAGATAAAGGCTGAAATAAAAAAGACATTGCTAACTCGATTTGTTTTCATTGTTATTCTCCGCCAATAGACAGCTCACATAAGCGTACCATATGAATCGGGTATGCACTAAGCTGTGCTCCCTCCAATGATGTGGTGAATATCTATGGAAATCTCACAATAACATGGTAGGATTAAATTATGCGCAAATTTAATCACAAAGTTTTGCTAATTCTCGCGGCGGTAGCTGGGTTTTCCTCCTCGACCATGATGCCGGCAGCGGAACGGGAGCAGGTTGTAGTTTCAAATCTCGGTCCGCAGATTGGCGAGCAGGTGCCAGATTTTCAGCTCTCTGACCAGTTTGGTGAGTTACAAAATCTTGAATCCATTATGGGCCCAAATGGGGCCATGATCCTATTCCATCGATCGGCAGATTGGTGACCCTACTGCAAAGCGCAGCTCGTGGAGCTGCAGGACCAGTTAGAAACCCTCAAGGAACAGGGCTTGGGCGTTGCAGCCATCAGTTACGATTCAGTCGAAGTCCTCTCTGACTTTGCTCAAAGGAGGGGCATTACTTTTCCTTTGCTCGCGGATGATGATTCCAGCGTTATTACCGAGTTCGGCATTTTAAACACGGTCGCCGCTGAGGGCTTGGGTGAAAATGCTGATGACCCAGAGGTTCAGGCAGATGTTGCAAAGTATGTGTCAGCATTTGGTGCAAGAGAAATGATAGTAGGCACTCCTTATCCAGGGACCTTTATGGTTGATAGCGATGGCAAAGTGACCTCTCGCTTCTTTGAGGAGTTCTACAGGGAGCGTAACACCACAACTAATGTAATGTTGAAATTAGGAATGGGGCTGTCTCCAATAGCAGCCGTGCAGGGAGAAACGGCGCACTTAAAGTTTACCGCCTATCCATCAAACACGTCAGTTACAGTTGGTACACGATTTTCCCTGGCATTAGATGTAACACCTGGACCTAACATGCACGTATATGCGCCGGGTGCAGAAGAGAAGGGATATCGCGTAATTGGTTTTAACCTTGATCAACCTGAAATCGCGCGCATCGAGCCGGTGTCCTATCCAGAGTCTGAAATTTATTACTTTGAGCCGCTTGATGAGCATGTGCCAGTTTATCAAGAGAAATTCACAATCCTTCAAGAAGTTGTAATGAACGGTGATGCAAGAGCAGAAGAAGTCATGTCCACAATGGATGCGTTGACACTGACCGGAACGCTTGACTACCAGGCGTGTGATGACGCGATCTGTTTCCTGCCCCAGTCCATACCTGTTTCCTTTACCGTTGATCTGGAAATGCCGGATAGGCANCGGGCAAATCGCTAGTCTAGTGTGTGCAGAGCCCCCGATTACCCTGAGTATCAACTAGCTCAATCAAAAAAAGCCTCTCGAATAATTTACCGATGGAGAACTCTTAATGAGAAAATTATCAGTCTTCGTTACCACACTCCTGTTCTTTCAGGGCCAAGTTTTGATCGCGCAAGGGTCTTTTGATCAGGAATTTGACCCAGATGTTGCTGTGCCAGAGGGGTTCAAAACAAACCGTACTTCCTATTCGGCAATTATGGATGAGCTTCAATCATCACGTTCGCCCGTTAGCGATGAGCAATTGGCACAACTTAAAAATGTACCTCTTGAAGTAATCTTTAGTGCGTTGGGTGAGTATCGACTGAATTACGCTACTGGTTTTGAGAATACGCAACCTGGCTCTCGTCTAGTAGGCCGTGCTCTAACAATGCGCTTTTTGCCACCAAGGCCTGATTTGAGCGAGGCCGCTTTGAGTCTTGCAGAGCAGGGAAACTGGGATCGACGCTACTATGCGCGGGCTGCCGAAGAGGCAGGTCCCGGTGATGTGATTGTTGCTGAGTTGGGCGGGAGTGATGGTCATAATTTATTCGGAGACATGGGAGCGACCGGTATTCAGCAAAGAGGGGCGGCTGGAGTTATTATTGACGGTGGAACGCGTGATTATTCCGGATTGCGGGACGACAGGTTTAAGGATTTTCCAGTTCTGCATAAGTTTACCGATCCACATACAACTTCATGGCTTGGAGTTGAATACAATGCTCCTGTGCGAATTGGTGACGTCACTGTATTGCCCGGAGACATTGTTGTTGGCGATGACGGTGGTGTTTTTTTCTTTCCTCCATCACTAGTTAAGACAGTTTTGGATTATGCAAAGTTAGTAGAGGACAGAGAAAAATTTCAGCTACAGTTACTAGAGGACAAGGAATTTAGATTCAGAGACATCTATCCCCTGTCTCCAGAACTGCAACTGGAGTTTGAACGGCTACGAAACCAGTAACCGTTTCTCACCTTTACAACTTAGTCTTAATCGGGCAGTGCGAATACGTATAAGTTTGTTCCACGACTCGGTCTCAATTCGGGAGTCAGGTTTGGCTGTCCACCTCCGGTGTTAACCGCGACGTATTGCTTTCCGTCCACAGAAAAACTAATTGGGTAACCACTTACCGAGGAGCCTAAATTAATTTCCCATAGGACCTCTCCAGATTCATGGTCAAAAGCTCTGAATCTCCCATTGGCGTCGCCCCCAAATACCAGGCCGCCACCCGTCGCAACAAGCGACATTGTTCCAGCCCTTGTTTCAAATAACCACTCTGTTTTGCCAGTTTCTGCGGATACAGCTCTTACAGTTCCGAGGTTACTTGTTCCGGGCGTCAGTTGATGCCGTGCAGCAAGTTGATATATTGCTAGTCCGCCTTGGCCTCCCTCAGTTAAAGCGCGAGCCGTGTCACTTTCAAAATTTCCTGTAGCCAGCATATTTGCACAGGTATTTCTAAGAGGATAGTACATAACATTGGTCAGAGGGCTATAAGCGCCCGCTTCCCAGTCCTTTCCTCCTAGCCAGGTTGGGCATACAAACACTATTTGTTCAGCTTCGCGAAAAATGATCTCAGGATTTTCTGTGACCTCCCCAGTCGCACCATCTATGTCGATGACAACGTTTTGCTCAATTGTTGGTGTCGCCCAAAGAAACTCACCAGTTGCTCTGTCGAGGGTATAAACGATACCTGTCTTGCCTGGTATTCCAGTGATCACTTTACGCGTTTCACCCGGCGTTAAATCTGGGTTTATCCAAGTAACTTCATTAGGGTCAGGAGTAACTTTTGTCTCTACGAGCAGCCGCTCGAAGGGGTGGTCTAGATCCCAATGGTCGTTCATATGTTGGTAATACCAGCGAATCTCACCTGTCTCAACCTCAAGGGCAAGAGTAGAGTTATGGTACAGATGTTTGTTATCGGTCCCCCCTAAATAGAATTTTGGAGCGGGCGAGGTAACTGATGTCCCCATAATGATAAGGCCTAACTCGGGATCATAACTTGGCACCATCCATGATCCCACATGATGACGGGATTCAAACGGGACATCTCCCCAGGTTTCATCACCAGGCTCGCCCGGAGCAGGTATGAGTCGTCTGCGCCACACCTCCTCTCCGGTGCTGGCATCATGTGCTGCCATGATACAGGCATTTGGTCCACCCCAGGGGCGACAGCTCCTGCCTGATATTGCAAGACCGTCGGCAATTATAGGTCCGGAGCTATGAGTAGCTGAGTTTAGTTGGTAATCGAGTATTTCAGTTTCCCAAACCTGTTCACCGGTGCGTGCGTCAAGGGCGAATATATGGTTATCATCGGATGTGTTTATGATTTTATCTTCGTAAATGGCAAGGTTACGATTGTTGCGCGCGTTGCCCCCAACCATTTCGTAGAGATCTTCAGGAATGTCTCTCCGGTAAGCCCAAATAAAATCTCCTGTGACAGCGTCAAAGGCCTCGATGACGTCATTCGCTTGAGGCACAAAAAGCATTCCATTGTATGCGAGAGGTGTAATCTCTCCTGTACCAGTGGCNAGATCTCGGGTCCATACCAGGCGCAGGTCAGCAACATTGTCTTTTGATATCTCATCAAGCGGACTATAGCCCCAACTATCCAAGGTTCGCCTCCACATTAGCCAGTCTCCGTCGGCAGGATTCTGTAACATTTCATCCGTCACCGGAGGAAACTCTGCCTGCTGGGCTAAGAGGTTAAATTGGAAAAGACTGACAAATGTAAGGCTGCTTATTAGAAATATTCTTGTTATTTGGGTTCTTGTTTGGAATTGCATTATGCCGCTCCTTGATAAAGTCTGATTGCAGATAGTAGCGTGACAGAGTGGATGATTAAACCCAAAGAAGCGAGAAAAATATTGTTAATAACTATCAAAGGAAAAGCCGGTTACCTTGGAATGGGTAGCCGGCTTTTTATAGGGAAGCGTTTGCTTCTTAATTTATTAAATNGACAATCTCCCTGTGGAATCGCCNAAGGACTCGATTGGAGTTCCTATCTTGTCCAGCAGGCTAAGATGAAGGTTGCTNAGNGGCGTTCCCTCAGGGTATTGCAAATGGTAACCCGGGTGCGCTACATCTCCAGCCAGTAAAATGGGGAGACCTCTCGAGTAGTGAGAATTGCTGTCAGCCATGCCTGCTCCATAGACTATTGTTGATGAGTCTAACAGAGACCCATTTTCATCTTCAGCATTTTTCAGACGCTCTAAAAATTGCGCAAAGAAGGTCATATGGTATTCATTGATTTTAAGTAATTTCTCAAGTTTTACCGGGTCTCTTTGGTGGTGCGAGATTGGATGATGCGCATCGGGTACGCCGATTTCTGCATAGGTCCGACCGGTGATCTCACGGCCCATCATGAAGGTGGCAACCCGAGTCATGTCTGTCTCCCAAGCCAAGGCCATCATGTCAAACATCAATCGGGCATGTTCTTTGAAAGTATCTGGTATTCCTGCAGGCTGCTCCACGACTGGCAGTTCTCGATCGCTTTGTGCCTCTGCCATTTGAACTCGCCTTTCCACATCGCGCACAGCCTCTAGATATTGGGACAACTTGGTCTTATCACCGGCGCCTAGCTTTTTAGACATTTCGCTTGCCCTNTCGGTGACTGAGTCAAGTAAGCTGGCGTCTTTGCCAAGTCTGGCTTTTCTGACAGCGGGATCTGTGCTTCCGGTATCGCCAAATAACCTTTCAAAAATGGCTCTAGGATTGTTNTCCATCGGCAATGGTGTGGTCTCATTNGCCCAAGTAATAGTATTTGTATACGCGCAGCTAAAGCCCTCGTCACAGGAACCGGCAAAGTCTCTCCCATCGATTGCGAGTTCCAAGGTTGCTAACTGAGTCTCGTTACCCAGTATTCTGCCGGCGATTTGATCCATAGAGATACCGGCTCGAAGATTAGAGCCATTGTCNCGNGTGGATGCAACTCCGGTCAGAAACCGAGTGGATGCTCGTGCATGAGGGCCCTCTCCATCAACCCCCCAGAGTCCACTNAGAATTTGGAGCTGATCCCTAAATGGCTCCATAGGTTTGAGAATCGAAGGNAATTCAAAACCGCTGCCAACGGTTGAGGGCGTCCAGTGGTCCATTCTCATCCCATTTGGAACATAAACAATACCGAGGCGTTTAATAGGCTTCCCGCTAGTACTGGCAAGTGCTGGGATCATGGCATCAAGTGTTGGCAGGGCCAATGCGGCTCCTATGCCTCNTANCAGGGTACGGCGGGGTATCGCTTTCTTGGTTATTATCATGACTCAGTTCTCCGCGTTCGGAAAGGGGCACTCTTCACTATTTCTGTAATAATAGACGACCAGCGGTAGTTATCCAATGCTGCGCTTCGAGTAATTTGACGAATTGTCGGCTTATCGAAGTATTCTGGAGGGCGGCCGATCGCGTAGGCNAACATTTTNTCCGTAATNGTCCCTACGAACTCATTACTGCGATTTAACAATATTTCTCTGAGTCCCTCCAGACCATAGAATTGTGTGCCATTGGGTAGTTGTCCTGAAGCATCAATAGGGAGGTCAGCTTCGCCAGTGTCTCGCCAACGCCCGATGGCATCAAAATTTTCGAGCGCCAGTCCAAGTGGATCCATGGGAAGATGACATACAGCACAATTTGGGTCTTTCCGNTGCTGAATCATTCGGTCCCGGATTGTGGCGGGTTGCCCATCCTCNCCAGTTTCNGGAAGGTCCGGGACATCAGCTGGCGGAGGCGGGGGTGGCGTCCCCAGAATATTAGTTAAAACCCATTTGCCCCTAAGAACTGGCGATGTGCGGTTAGCGTAGGAAGTTGCAGTCAGCAGGCTGCCCTGTCCCAAGATTCCCCCACGTTGTTTCGCAGATTCACCTTCCAGATTTACTTTTCGGAAGTGGCTTCCATAAATTCCATCTATACCGTANTGGATCGCAAGGCGTTCGTTAAGGAAGGTGTATCCGGCTCCTAACAAATCCAGCGCGGATCTGTCATCCTNCAATAAACTTTCAAAATAAAGCTCGCTCTCCTGTCTGAAAGCTGCCCTAAGATTTTCGTCAAATTCGGGAAATTCGACGGCATCTGGNACAAGGCTAGGCAGATTCCTCAGGTATAGCCACTGCCCAGCGAAGTTTTCAACTAATGCCTTTGATCTTGGATCTTTGAGCATCCGAAGGGTTTGTTGCTCCAGAATTTCACTTTTCTGCAGTTCACCCTGCTCTGCNAGCGTAAGCAGCTCTTCATCTGGGATACTACTCCAGAGGAAGAAAGACAATCTTGAGGCAAGCTCTAAGTCAGTCAGTTGATAATCGGAACCAGATTCTATGTTGAGCGGATCTTGTTCTACTCTGAAAAGAAAATCTGGAGATATCAATATTCGCTCAATTGCCAGTTGGATCCCAGCGTCAAACCCTAATCTCCNATCGTTTCTACCCATGTGATAGANACTCAAGAGTGTGTCTAAATCTAATTGTTGCAGTGGTCTTCGGTAAGCTTTATGNGCGATGTTTGANAAAATATCGATGGCGCAAGCTTCCTCAGAACTGGCATCACTATTAACGGGCCTGCAAATAAAAATTGCTTCTCGACTNGGAGTTGAGCCNGGACCAGAGGGCTCGAAGGGGCCGGTGATTTGAGCGACTTCAATAGCTGCATCACCGTCACGCATTTCGTTGACGGCCGCGGCGAAAACTGACTGGGGCGGCTGGAGCACCCCTTCTGGCTCTGTAAATCGTCGTACAAATGATACTCCAACGACGTGAGGNCCNGCCTCGGCATCGAATCTAAGTCTTAGGTTAGAATCGGCGAATAACATGTATTCTTCCCACTCNCGGTCACCAAATTGATTACCGCCATAGCTAGCCGGCGCCTGTAAAACGTCAGGTTCCTCGCCGCCAATTTGGAAAGTTTCAATNAGACTACCGTCAAGTCGCACNTCAATCTCGTGACGAGAACCCATACCGCGAATATAGTTTACATAGTTTCTGTGGAGCCTNAGAGAGAGATCGTATTTGCCNGCNACTGGNAANTAATGATTCATTGCCACACCCCCTCTGGANCCGAAAGGCAAATCGTCGCTCATCCTGTCCGCCTGATTGAGAAGAATGGGTACTTCATAAGTTTCCGATGCAGGGCCAAGNGGATTCTCGCCAACAGCTAACCTAGCAGTTTTTCGGGCTGCAGAAAGGTACCTCTCCATNAGGGCTGGCGACACTGTCAGNACATCGGCCATATTGTCAAAACCNTAGGCATCTATATCATCAGCAGGAAGTAACTCTTCGACGTCGACCTCTATTGACAATAAATCTCTAACCGCATTGGCGTATTCNGCCCGGTTGAGGCGATGAAAGGTGTCTGTCCGACCTGGGTTGGGGTTATTCGATGCCAGATTATCGATTTCTGTTTCCAGCCACTGAACTAACTGATNATATGTATCTTCGGCTGGCTTNGGCATCTCCATTGGCGGCATGCGNCTATTTCGCAATTGAGATAGCACTTTCTCTGGTAATGCCCCATGTGCACTTAAATCGGAAAGGTCGATGTTCTGGAAGGAAACATCTGCTGTGCTAAGCGTATCGTTGTGACAAGCCAGGCAATACTGGTTTAGGGTGGCATTAAGCAACTCTCCATCGGATTGTGCGGNNGAGAAGTTAGATAACAGCGNTATAAGCATAAGTGGTACAGCGCNCCGTATACTNTGATTTATTTTGACNTTTATGTGGTTCATGTTTCCTAAGTTACCACTTACTNTNGGGTTTATTAAGTCATTGTTTTTTGATTGCATTCGCATTTTCAGTAGACTANTAATTAAAATCTGTGGCCAAGAGTTTTATTCTTATTATGACTGGGGAAAGTTGCCATGACNCGAATGGGCTGTCAATTATCCTCTGTATACCTTAGGATCNAATANTATGTATAGATCACAAAGACACTTGTTTTCGAGAATNTTGTTTNTAGCGTTTCTGAANATGNNNGTTCTGGCGTGTTTTGCTCAGGAGTCCACGCTGATTGGCGCAGCTCGGAATAACCAGCANGNCGTTGTTTCTGAGTTGTTATCATCAGGAGCAGANCCTAATGCANGGCAAGGCGACGGTGCGACGGCTCTTCATTGGGCCGCTCATCGAAATAATNAGGAGATCGCGCAANNTCTTTTAGACGCTGGNGCCGACGCAAATGNGTCTAACGAACTCGGAGCNACANCNCTTTGGTTAGCTGCATCCAATGGAAGCGAACCTCTTGTAGAGAAGCTCTTAGCGGCCGGTGCTAGCCCAAACGTAAGACTTAAAATGGGTGAAACTCCTCTCATGAGTGCCTCTCGTGCGGGTAGTGCCAGAACCGTCTCGCTCTTGTTGAATGCTGGTGCGGATGTTAACGCAGTGGAAGAGGAGAGAGGTCAGACAGCACTCATGTGGGCAGTGGCTCAAAGTCATAGCGCTGTAACTGAACTTCTTTTAAGCCATGGTGCAGATTTAAGTATCCGCTCAAAAGTCTGGTATCAACTAGAGAACACTGCGGGTAACACTAACCCTAGCGGGAATTTTAAGATGGCTCATGGGGGTTCATCGGCGATGATGTTCGCNGCTCGAACAGGAGATATAGAAACCACTAAAGTTTTGCTGGAGGCAGGAGCCGATTTGAATGATACCGCCGCATCAGGGGTCAACGCCCTGACTCAGGCGGCGCACAGCGGGCACGAAGAGTTGGCCATCTATTTATTGGAGCAGGGGGCTGACCCCAACGCTATGGAAGCGGGTTACACCCCTCTTCATGCAGCAGTGCTTAGAGGTGAAGTGACTTTAGTTAGANAACTCCTCAACCATGGCGCTATTATTGATACTCCTGTGGAGCATGGGACGCCGGGAAGAAGATTCAGTGCCGACTATTCAATTAGATCCCAATTAATTGGTCGGGATGCTTTCTGGATGGCAGCTAAATACGGTGAAGTTGAAATACTTCAGATTCTTCTAGAGGCCGGCGCGGATCCACTCGTTATCGATGAAAATGGAGTGACAGCGTTGCAAGTGGCCATGGGTAATTCAGGTTCTTCTCTGGATTGGCGTCGCGATAGAATAGGTAACGAGGAACTAGACTCTGAAGACGAGGAGAGAAGAACTTTAGAGCTGGCAAAAATCCTTATTGATGAGGGTGTTGATGTTAATGCNGCTGATAATCGCGGCAGAAACGCTCTCCATCATGCGGTTTTAAAAGATTTTCCCTCTGTTGTTGAATTTCTTGTTGCGCAGGGNGCTCNAATNGATGTTCGTAATGANAGANANTTGACNCCTTTACAATTAGCAGAGACTGTTCAGGGTATTCCTGGCACAAATGGTCTAAGAGGCACTAGGCCCAGGGTTGCAGAGATGCTTCGCAGACTTGGAGCAACTGAGTGATAACTATATCAAGCCAGCAGACCACATNAGACANACAGTGATGAACGATNCAATTCCGCCCACNAGGGTTGCGCCGCCATAACTAAATACTGCGTCCNGAACTGTAAGTTTTGATAGCGAAGTACAAACCCAAAAATAACTACTATTNACNTACTTAATAATAACTGAGCCGCTGGCTCCNGCTAGCATGGCAGCTTCAGGAGATAGGCTTAAACTCGATAACATTGGTGCAACTAAAGAAGCGGCTGTTATAACGCCGACAGTAGTCGAGCCAGTAATCATATTTCCAATTATCCCGATCACGAAAGGCAATAATATTGTCGGTANTCCGTAATCGGTGAAAATCATCGCTATAAAATCAACGGCTGGTGTACCTCTTAAAATAGCGCTNAGCGATCCGCCCAATCCTGTAACCACTAAAATCATGGCAGATGTTCTTAGTGCGGACTCAACCCATGCGTCNTTTGATTTTTCTCGATCCTCGNCACTTTTAATATTGCGGTAAGCCAGCCAAACACCTATTGAAAGCGCCACNACAGGCCAACCTAGATATGAAAAGATTGTCTTAAGTATGTGGNCCTCAGGCGCTACAAGAGAGATTATGCTTTGTGCACCGATCAAAAGGATTGGTATCACAATCGGGGCATAGGAGCTGAGATTACTNGGCAATTCTTTGATTTCGTCTCCACCCAAGTCATCAATAGATATACCTTCAAATTCCTCACTTGCCATTGTTTCTATCCTTGGGCCAGCAAAATATACACCCCAAGCCCAGCATGCTAACGAACCGAAGAGACACGCAATNCCGCCAAATATTATCGTTCGTCCAATATCTGCACCAACAATAGCAGCTGCTGCAAGTGGTCCAGGAGTCGGCGGCACAATTGCATGGGTTAGTTGGAGTGCTCCGACTAGTCCGGTTGACATAACCGCAATCCCGACGTTCATCGTCTTTGCTGCCGAGTGCACGAGCGGATTCAGAATTACGTAAGCAACATCAGAGAAAATTGCAACTCCAATAATAAATCCAGTAAGCGTCAGAGCGAGCGGCATTCGGTGCGTGCCGACAAGGTTGACCATAGATTTTGTAATTACCTGAATTGCGCCAGTGTGCTTTAAAGCTTCAGCTATTATTGAGCCTAGTACGATGACTACACCGATTGAACCCAGTGTNTTTCCGAACCCGCTTTCGAACGCGTCGATAAAATTATTTTGCTGAATTCCNGGTAAGATTCCGAAAAATAGNATGGGAATTAATAGCGCAAAAAANACGTGCCATTTCCATCTTGCAATTAGAAATAANAGTAAAAATATGACAATTCCAAATCCAACTAGAGATATTGCCGCACTTGTGTTGACCGCTGTGTTTGGATCCATTTTNTTTCTCTTCTTATTNTTGTTTCAATCCGACAAAAATTCTAANGCTGCGTTAACTCCACCTTGNCTATGAGGGATTTTAGCGAGCCGTAATCCCATTTCAACGCCACTTAAAGTGCCNGCNAGAGATAATTCATTGAAATCGCCAAGATGCCCAATACGGAAGACTTTACCCTTGACTTTCCCTAAACCTGTGCCGAGCGACATGTTGAATTTTTCTAAAATTACCTCACGTAAGTGATCAGCATCGCAACCTTTCGGCGTCAGGACTGCGGTACACGAATTGCTGTATTCGGCCGGATTGAGACACATATTTTCCAGGCCCCAAGCATCAACCGCTAACCTCGTAGCTTTTGCCAACCTCTGATGACGGTAATAAACATTCTGTAAACCTTCTCTATGGAGCAGTTTGAGGGCCTCCTTAAGTCCATAAAGAAGATTCGTGGCGGGGGTATATGGAAAAACTCCTTTTTCATTATTTTCAATCATTTCCTGCCACGACCAGTATGAAACCTTCGAGGAAGCAGATTGTGATGCCTCCAAAGCTTTTCGACTCATCGCATTGAAACCGAGTCCGGGTGGCAACATTAAACCTTTTTGCGAGCCGCTAATGGTCACGTCTACCTTCCATTGATCATGTTCATACTCGCAACAAGCAAGTGAGGAAATAGTATCAACCATGAATAATGCGGGGTGTGCAGTTTCATCGATTGCCCCGCGGATTTCACTCAGTCGACTCGTTGTCCCGGTTGATGTTTCATTATGGACAACGCAAACAGCTTTTATCGATTTTTTGGTATCGCTGCGCAATTTTTCTTCAACTAATTGAGGGTCAACACCTGTCCTCCAATCCCCTGGTACCCACTCAACTTCCATTCCAAGTTTTTCCGCCATTTGCTTCCAGAGAATGGCAAACCATCCTGTCTCGAATGCTAGGATTTTATCTCCGGGAGAGAGTGTGTTGACTAAAGCAGCCTCCCAAGCTCCAGTGCCGGAAGATGGAAATATTACTATTGGGCCTTGGGTGTTAAAAATCGGTTTAAGCTGGCTTAGAATTTCACGAGTCAATTCAGGAAAATTTGGACCTCTATGGTCAATGACAGCTTCAGACATTGCTCTTAGGACGCTGTCGGGTACATTTGATGGTCCCGGTATTTGGAGGAAGTGCCTTCCGGCAGGATGGATTACTTTACTCATTTTTACCTTCTTGTTTTTTTAAATCTAATCAGTCAGTTGGCAATGCCTGCTCGGCAGAGAGCGCCTTAATTATATGCGCTCTTTCAGATTGCTTCGATACTTAGTCTGTCACTCTGATTCCGTTGACCCAGGTTTCAGTGACTTGAGTCTCCCAAATTTCGCTTGCAGGAATATTAAATATGTCTCTATCGAGGATTATAAAGTCCGCTTTTTTCCCAGCCTCTAATGAGCCTATGAAGTCCTCTTGATGGCCAGCATATGCGGCGTCTATCGTGTAACTAGCAAAAGCCTCAACCAGTGTCATACGCTCCTCGGGAAACCAGCCATCTCTTGGCTCTCCATTGCGATCTTGCCGAGTCACTGCTGCATGAAGGCCCCAAAAAGGGTTTGGAGACTCAACCGGAAAATCAGAGCCATTTGCAATTCGAGCACCTGAGTCAAGCAGCTTTCGCCAAGCATAAGCGCCTTGTATGCGCACTTCACCCAGTCTGTCCTGCGCCATGTTTTTATCGCTAGTGGCATGGATGGATTGCATCGAGGGAATAACGCCTAAGTTATTAAACCTTTCGATGTCTTCGTAGCGGAGAATTTGCGCATGCTCGATACGATGTCGCATGGATCGGGAGCCGGTTTCACGAATAAGTCGTTCATAATTGTCCAGCACCTTCAGATTTGCGCTGTCACCAATAGCGTGGGTGTTTACTTGGAAGTTGGAGTTCATAGCCACTCGCATTAAGTACTCCAGCCTTTCATCATTGTAACGGAGAAGGCCCTTATTTCCAGGCTCATCCGTATATTCCTCAAGCAGTGCTGCACCTCTACTACCGAGCGCCCCGTCACTGACTATTTTTACACTGTTGATAACTAGTGTTTGATCTTCGCTACTGAATAAACCTTCCGCTAGTCGATCCTGATATAAAGGATCCGAAGCAGAAAGCATGGCATTTATTCGAATCGTCAGAGGAGATTTTGTTGCTAGCTCTTTATAAGCTTTCACCGTCTGACTATTAATTCCCGCATCATGGACGCTGGTTAGGCCATATCCAGCCAGTGCTTGCATTGCTGTCGCAAGAGCTATTTTTTCGTCCTCTATCGTCGGTTTGGGGACTTTAGAACTGACGAAGTTCATCGCAGTATCTATCAGCACACCGGTGGCAGTACCGTCTTTATCCCGAATAATTTGGCCTCCCACCGGGTCGGCGGTTCCTTGAGTAATTCCCGATAATTCTAGCGCCTCTGAATTGGCCCAGCCTGCGTGTCCGTCTACCCGTGTCAGCCAGACAGGTCTATCGTCAATTAGGTCATCTAACGATTTTGCGTTGGGAAACTCTCCCTCTTCCCATAGGACCTGGTTCCAGCCTCTGCCAAGGATCCAATTAAGTTCTGGATTGGAATCGGCAAACTCTAAAACCCGATCTGCTGCCTCACTTTCAGACAAAGCACCGACCAGATCAACGCGAAGGAGACTCAAACCATAACTGCCAACATGTCCGTGCGCATCGATCAGACCAGGGATAAGCGTTTTGCCACTGCCGTCGATGACGTTGTCGACAAAAGACACATCCTCTGGGGTTGAGGGGTAGATTGCATCTATTCGATCGTTTGTAAATTTCAAAGCTTCGAAATTTATCAGATCACCCACGTTGTTTAGGGTATACCCGTTGATATTTTTAATGAGAGTTGTGTCTGCAAGACTAAGGCTTGAAATTACCAAAAAAATTGAAATGAAGTAATAGTTTCTAATCATCATTCATTTAGCCCTATTATTTCGAGTTATTTAATCTTAACACAGATCAGAAATTGCTTTTTAGAATCCTGATTAGGAGAAATTTTACCTGCGAGTCTCACAAAAAAAAGCCCGACTGCCTTTGACAGTCGGGCTATGAACATCGTACGGCTAAGCGTTTCTCGAAGTGNATTTACTGCGTAAATCNAAACTCNCTCTTTTGCCTACTTTGTTCCCCCTAGGTAGTATGGAAAATNNAATGAAGNCNATNTTACTNATANTTNAAGACNTNTCCTTCCTNAAAATTNAAANGTCTAAAANTNGANNTAGTTACTANTTNNTNAAAAACGCGTAAAATTCGAATTTAGATCACAGTTTGAACGTTTATTTGAGAGTAAAAACAAGATGAATAAGATGTGATTTCGCGATTAAGATATTGAATTGATACTAGTATAAATTCTTTTGGTTTAATTGTTGATAAGATAGATAAAAAGTTTTTTGTAGACCTCTTTCGTTCGGTCAGAATCAAATTTTGGTAAGGTTTTTTTGAATATTTATTTCCCGTTCATGCTATTAGCACTCATTAACATGGCAAATGGGCAGATTCTCAAGGTTGCTCATTGCTATGATGGTTGCCCTAATGGTGCCGAAGATTCNAANCACTTGATTNTGCGGCCAATTTACGCACTTTCNTACAACATAAATACAAAGTCTGCAGATTGGGTTGCTTATAAACTTTCCTCTNGCTCAATNGGNATAGCTTCCAGCTTATCNAGAGAAGCNGTTCAAGACAATTATGTAGAAGACACCNTGAAAGAAGAGGATTTTTTGGGCTCCGAGGAGCTTGGCCTTTTGCGCTCACAATATGTTTCCCTCGTTGANTTTGCAGGGACTCCATTTTGGAGGGATGTAAATTATCTAACAAATAGTGTCGCCAGAACTGCATCGCTGTCCCAAGGAGCGTGGTATGGTCTTGACTGGTCAATCAGGAACTATGTAAACAGACAAGGCGAGGTCTATATTGTAACAGGGCCGATATTTGATACAGAAGACGAGGATAGAGTTTCGGGGCTTTTGCAGACTGACACGCCACATCGAGTTCCTGATAAATTTTTCAAGGTAGTAGTAAATAATCTGGGGCAGAGTGCAGCATTTATACTGCCCCAGTCAGCCCCTGTCCACGTCCATCATTGTGAAATGATCGCATCAATAGAGGATATAGAAAAATTCACCGGATTAGATTTGTTCTCCGTTTCAAACCCAAAGTTAGACGATTATGTATACTCGGATCTTGGCTGTCGATGAGTCCTTACTGCAGCTCAATTATAAAATAATCGTCATTAACTAATTCTCTGACCATTCTATCGAGTGATGCAGTCAATGCCGCTGCAATTCCCTCTTCAATGGGTACGGTTCCTCTGCCAAAGAGAGTTGTTTCCCAAATTGTTCTTCCTCTTCCTTGTAATGCTACNTGTGTCCGAATCGTTAGTTGAAGAGACTCTACTCCCGATCTGTCTACTGTGCGAAGTTCGGAGCTAACTATTCGACCTTGAATTTGCATGTCTTGNTCTGATGTGACTAACTCGGCACCTCCATGCTCTAGTCCTTGAACAAGCGCTGTNTNAATAATTTCGCTCAGTGGCTNTTCAGCTAAATATTCATCTGCTATCAGTCTAGGNTCGCTGCCTCGATCATCTATCACATTTTCAATTTTTAAAGAAACACTGATACTACTAAANTCAGTGTTNTGGTTACCGTTGTAAGAATAATCGACTATCACTTCCTCNGCTGACATAAGGGGATTAAAGCCAAGGNAAAAAATTACTGCTAATACATATCGAAGTTTCATACTTCGGACTCCCTTTAAAATTTCTAAGTTGATTTGGAAGTAGAATAATAAACGTCCAACCTTTAGACAAGCTAGAGTTGATCGAGTTTGTCTAAATATTGGGGAGGTTTGAAATATTCTAGTAGAAATTCAAATTATTAATGTAATTCAGAGTCGGGCCATGGGGCCCCTGTTCTGTGTTCACCCAAAGGCCGTAACCCCTGAAAAAGGAATTTTTGAGCACGCTTCCCTTCGTAAGTTTCAGTAGTGTATATATTGCCTTCAGTATCTGTGACTATGCTGTGCGTGCCAAAAAATAACCCTGGTTGCCTTCCTCCGTCACCAAATTCAGCAAGCACCTCTAGTGATTCGCGATCCAATATGTGAACTTTAAAATTTGCTCCGTCTGCTACATAAATAAATTCTTGATTCTCATCATGAGAAAAAGAAATGTCCCAGGTAGTTCCTGCTAATGTAAGAGGGGCCACTTGACCCTCTTTAACAAAAGTGCCATCCGGTCGAAAAACTTGAATTCTATCTGCTCCGCGATCACAAACATAGATTAAGCCATCATTAGAAGGTTCAGCGCAGTGCACCGGGCCTACAAATTGCTGTGGAAGCGGTGCATCTGGGTCGTATACTACTCGTTCGTCTATAGGTTCATTGCCGTAAGCACCCCAAAATCTTTTAAATGCGCCGGTTGCAACATCGACCACTGCTACCCGCTTATTACCGTAACCGTCAGCAAAGTAAGCTTCGTTAGTAGAACGATCGATTGCAATTTCGGCAACCCTCCCGAATGATTCTGTGCTCAAACTATCTATAGGCTCTCCTGGTAGACCAATCTCTCGAACAAACTGACCGTCCCGCGTAAAAACTAACACATGAGAATCACCGCTCCCGTTCCCGCCGATCCAGACATTCCCGTCTGCACCGACCTCGATCCCATGATTAGACTCTGGCCATGTGTATCCTTCCCCTGGTCCGCCCCAAGCACTTATTAAATTTCCAGCACTATCGAATTCTAGAATCGGCGGCGCCGCTGTGCAGCACTCTGCGCGACCTAAATCTAAACCTAACTCCTGGCTCATAAACATCGAGTCTTGGTCTCGGTGTACTACAAATAAATGGTCCCGTTCATCTATAGCGATCCCTATAGTTCTCCCCATGATCCACTTGTTGGGTAACGGTTGTGGCCAGTAAGGATCCACCTCGAATCTAGGTACTAGACGATCACTATTTACAGCCTCCGCCGATTTTTGGAAGGCTTCTTGGCTGATGCCTAAAATGGTGAAGATTGATATTAGTAAACAAAAACACGATAGNGAAATTTTTCGGTTCTTAATCATCTGCACTTTCCTTGAATAGCTTGGAGTTATTTATACAAGAGGACAGTAACACCAATCTTGGGATAGAGAAACTTTATTTAAATTTGTGATGTTACTTAAACAGGAATTTTAAATTGCACTGATAAAAGAGAGCTGAAAAAAAGAGCCCGACTACTTTTTCGGGTAGTCGGGCTCGTATCGCTGNTCCGCNAAGAACTCTTAGAGTTCTTCAGCTGGCCATGTTGGCGCTCTGTCGCGGACAGTGACTGGCTGAATTCCTTGGTAAAGGAATTTTTGGATACGCTTGCCTTCATAAGTCTCAGTTGTGTAAATGTTACCCTGAGAGTCGGTTGCTATACTGTGAGGAGCGAAGAACAGTCCTGGCTGTCTTCCGCCATCACCGAAGGTATAGAGCACCTCTAAAGATTCGCGGTCTATGATGTAGATTTTGAAGTTTTGTCCATCTGCTAGATAAAGGAACTCTTGCTCTTCATCAGGGGAGAAATCTATATCCCAAGTAGAGCCCTGAGCTAGAGTAGCAGGAGAGATAATAACTTCACGTACATACGTGCCATCCGTTCGGAAGACCTGAATCCTGTCGGCTCCTCTGTCACAGACATAAACTAAGCCATCGTTAGATGGAATAGCGCAGTGAACTGGACCTCGGAACTGCTGAGGACCTGGCTCCCCAGGAGTGTAAGTAACGTCAGCCTCATCGTCCGGGCGGTTTCCATAAGCTCCCCAGTACCTTTTAAAGGCNCCGGTCGCAAGATCAACCACGGCAACGCGCTTATTGCGATAACCGTCAGCGAAGTAGACTTCGTTATTAGCGGCATCAATCGCGATCTCAGCAACCCTTCCGTAAGAGGTAGTGCTGTTGCTGTCCATTTCGGCTTCAGGTACNCCAACGGTGCGAACNTATTCGCCATCTCGTGTAAAAACAAGCACGTGGGAATCTGGTCCACCGTTTCCACCGATCCAGATATCTCCGTTTGGAGCTACATCAATACCGTGATTGGATTCTGGCCAAGTATATGGAGCTCCTTCCACGGGGCCACCCCATGCGTTTATGAGGTTACCTTCCAAATCGAACTCTAATATTGGTGGTGCGGGTGTGCAACACTCAGAAACACCGGAATAAAGTCCGATTTCTTGAATTCTCATGAATTGCGATTCTGTGTTTCTATGGACCGCGAAGATGTGATCTCTCTCATCTACATCCACACCAATAGTGTTCCCCTGAACCCAATGATTAGGAAGTGGCTTTGGCCACAAAGGATCTACTAGGAAATGTGGCGCCATAACGTCGTTATTTGCAGCGACGACTGGTTCTTGTAGTTGCGATTGACCAATCTGCAGAGCCGCCAAAGCGACTAATAGACCTACTCCTATCAACACCTTGATCTTTGTCATTTTTTTTCTCCTCTACATGCTCGCAAAATGGCAAGCTTTCTAACTCTCAGAGCGAGCTCCGAGTATACTGACTTATACAGAGACAGTATACTCACTTCGAAAAATTTCGGATAAGCCTTTGTAAGATTTTGTAACAAGAAAGATAGTTGCCAACAGCACTAAGGTGACTTTCCGTTTTTGCTTTTAAAATAAGTGGTACTAACTGATTGTATTTTATGCAAAAATATCGAATTCTTTGGGAAATTCTCAGTTAAATAGACTAAAAATCATCATGAAAGATATAGTAAAAATATTCTGTCTAATTCAATTAATTTGCCTCGCTGGGTTTGTTCAGGCTCATGATATTCCGTCGCGTGTCCCTGTAAATGCGTTCGTCAAACCCGAAGGTAATGAGCTTACGGCCTTAATTCGAGTGCCCATGGAGGCATTAGGAGAGGTCAGCTTTCCCTTGCGTGGACCCGGGTTTTTGCAATTCTCTGAGGCGCAATTTGCTCTAGATGATGCCGCTAGGATTTACATCACTGAGTCGTTGAAATTTTTTGAAAATGGAGAGGAATTGACAGAAAAACAACTTCGGCGAACGAGAGTTTCTCTACCGTCAAACCGATCTTTCTCCAGTTTCGAGGTCGCATTAGACAACATAATGAGTCCACCACTAGACGATAGTACTAATTTGTTTTGGAGACAGGGAGTGTTGGATGTGTTGGTGACTTACCCAATACAGTCAGAAAAATCTGATTTTTCGGTCAATCCCGAGCTTGGCACACTGTCTGATCAGACGACAACTGTGCTGCGTTTTTTAGTGCCTAACGGAGCCGAGAGAGTTTTTAACTATTTGGGCAACCCGGGAGTTGTAGAGTTGGATCCTCGTTGGCATCAGGCAGCGCTAAGATTTGTAACCATGGGTTTTGAGCATATTCTGGAGGGTATCGATCATCTCCTGTTTTTGTTCTGTTTAGTGATTCCTTTGCGTTCTGTTAAAGGATTAATTCCGGTCGTTACCTCCTTCACCGTTGCTCATTCAATCACCCTGATAAGCGCATCGTTTGGAGTTGCGCCGAATGCCCTGTGGTTTCCACCTCTGATAGAAACCTTGATTGCTTTATCGATTGTGTATATGGCATTTGAGAATATCGTAGGTGCTAAATTAGGGCATCGCTGGATGGTAACTTTTGGTTTTGGACTTATCCATGGATTTGGCTTTTCATTTTTATTTAGTGAAACCTTACAATTCGCAGGAGGACATCTATTTTCCTCACTGCTGGCGTT
Organism: Gammaproteobacteria bacterium; assembly: GCA_002727775.1. GTDB lineage: Bacteria > Pseudomonadota > Gammaproteobacteria > Pseudomonadales > Azotimanducaceae > UBA4421. The sequence continues at coordinate 364 of PBUF01000094.1, read as the reverse complement.
CAACATCGGTGTCGAGATAGGTCAAATATTTATTCTAATTTTGGTGATTCCAATAATAAATATTATGTTCAAATATTTGGTTGATGAGCGAATGGGAACGATACTTTTATCCGCGTTGCTTGCTCATAGCGCTTGGCATTGGATGGTAGAGCGTGGAATAACTCTAAATTTATACCAATTTCAAATGCCTGTGTTTGATGCTCTTTTTTGGGCTGCACTCATGCGCTGGGGCATGATGTTGATTGTAATAATTGCTGCATTATGGGCTATGTATGAATTATTCCGAAAATTTTCCTTGGTGGAGGCTTTTCCAGAAATCGGTAAGAGAAAGATTGGTTCAGATAGTTAAAGGCTGAGTTAGTAC
>PBUF01000093.1 GCA_002727775.1 Gammaproteobacteria bacterium | reverse complement strand
TCAACCTTCTCAAATCATCGATTAATCCCAAACCTCTAGGTTGTTTTGCAATAAAACAGGCCGCGTTAACTTCATGTCCAGGAGTAAATCCATGTCGCAGGATTTGAGAAGATTCAAAATCGAGTTCTGTTCTGATTCGTCTGCATCTTCATAAATTCGCTGCAAACGCGCTAACAGGTAGAACCTGAAGGGCTGGGCAACGCTGCTGATTTGCACACCATCAACCTCGAAATGACACATTGTCAAAAACCGCTTAGCCTCTTGCCCCGATTCAACTGAAGGATTCTCTTGCAACCATTTGTTGATCGCGTGACAAGCAGCGTTAGTTTCTGGAACGAAATCCACAGCAAAATGTCTGAGAATTTCAATGAGGGTCTCTGGAACTTCATCGTTAGAAAGATATTCTTCTTTTTCAAATTCAAACTCGCCAAAATCTGGTTCAGGCCGGTTCATCCTTTCGGTCCACCGAAATACTCGCACCGCGTATTCTTGCATCAGCGCCAAAGGTTTTGGGTCCCTCCCTAAATGACCATACATAGGTGCCATCATTCCAAAATCAGCAATACACGGCTTGCTACCTAAGAAATATGGATACTTCGAAAAATGTTGGTTCAACTTTGTTAACAAAGCCACGTGCATAGACTCGATCAAATCATGCGTCTCAGGAACCACACCCCAAGCAGGGTTTACATTTTCACGGATCTCCTGCATTCGATCAGCGGCCATTTTCGAGGGGTTAGAGTGATCTTTGTAAATCGTCTCAAAATGGAATTGGAGAAATTCCCGGTTGCTCTGATCATGATTCCAACGATAGTGCATGCAAGGCCGCAGCAACCCCTCAGAGGCTATCGCATCGAGCAACCGACTCACCGCACTTTGCCTTACAGTGCTGGGCGAATGCAGGTTGTCGTTTAAGGATTCAAAGTGATCTACTATCGCAACGCCATCTCTAATTACGCGTCCATCGGGAAACTCGATAGTGGGGATACCACGCCTACCTCCTGCTTTGGGCAAAACTACTTTATGGTAATGAGAGGTAGCATGAGGTTCCTCTACGTAAGGTATACGGTTCTTAATCAAATAACTGCGAACTCTACCTGTGTACAAGGACATAGGAGATCCATAAAGTTTATACTCTTTCACCCTTTTTTCCCCAAAATAAAGACAAGGTCAATTAGTAAGATAACCCGACCCAAATATAGAGTGTCTTTAGAGCCAGACTTCTAAATTATCTTTTCTTCCTATCGGCCGTGAAATCCTGTAATTCAACAATTTTTCCATGTCACATAACTTCAGCATCTGCAGAACTTCTTGTTGTTCAATATCTCTGAGAGCTTCATAAGCTCCAATAACTCTCTCCAGAAGATAAAATCTAAACGGCTGAGCAACCGTTCGCAGTTCAATACCCTGAATCACGAAAGAACCAGGCAGACCCACAGCACGTTGGGCTTCTGAACCAGGGGCCAAGCTTTCATTCTCAGCCAACCATTCATTAATCGCTTTGCAGGCGGCCTCGGTTTCAGGCACGAAGTCAATCGCGAAGTGTCGCAAGATTTCGACAAGAGTTTCGGGGATTTCATCTCCTTCAAGAAATGCCTCACTCTCACATACGAACTCACCCATATCCGATTCCGGTCTATGCATGCGCTCAACCCACCGAAAGACGCGAAGTGCGTGTTTTAACATCAAAGAAAGTGGTTTAGGGTCTCTTCCCAAATGACCGAAAGGCGCGATCAGCCCGAAATCACCGATCGAGGGTTTGTAACCCAATAGATAAGGAAAGAGACTGAAATGCTGGTTTAATTTTTCCAGTAAAGACCGGTGCATTCTCTCAATCAAGCCATGGGTTTCAGACACGACACCAAAACCAGGCAGAGCGTTCTGAAAAAGTAGGTCTATCCGTTCATTCGCCAAGTCGGCCGCATTATCATGGCCTTTAAAAAGTGCTTCAAAGTGCAAACGATTGAATTCAAAGTGGTCGCTGTCGTAATAATTCCAACGATAATGCATGGCTGGCCGAAGCAACCCTTCGGCTCCTATCACATCAAGCAACAAGCTGACTATTTTTTGCTTGGGAGATCGAGGAGCATACTCGTGGTCGTTCAACGCCTCAAAGTAGTCAAGAATAGCAACTCCATCTCGAATAACCGTCCCGTCAGGGAACTCGATGGTAGGCATGCTCCTTCTTCCACCAGCTTTAGGTAGGATCTTCTCATGGAAATATTTAGATGCGTGAGGCGGTTGTTCTGAATAAGCAATCCCCCTCTTTATGAAATAACTTCTTACTCGCGCGGTATATAGAGACATCGGCGAGCCATAAAGCACTATGGGCTTTTCAGTGGTCACATCGGTCCGAATACTTATGCGTTAGCCAATCCGGGGACTTCACAGAATTGATCAAGTTCGATTTTTTCACTGACCGGACAATTGGCATGCGCAGCGCCTCCCCAACTCGGCATCACCATGGAATAGAGCCCACTTCCACCGGCCACCATAATCAGGATGTTGTCCGGAGAAGCAAAAGCCCTATAAGTCTCGCCTTCAAATCGAGAACCAAAATCACCTGCGTAACGGTTATGGTCGGCACTAGGCAGATGGGTAAGCTCCCACAATCGTTGAGCCGCTCCCTCTCGCGATATATTCGATCGCTCTAAAACGCTCGCATGCTTNGGNCCAAGNACNACTAAAGCACTNCCNGAAGTCAGAATNGCGTTGTTNGTCGCAATATTCGCNAGACCCTGCGACAGNACGTACAGNAATTTTTCTGCATCTTCNGGNTCATCCGCNTTGTCACTATAAATCACAGAATGAGGGGCTTCACANCCCAANAGTGTNACCGCGCTATCCGCNGCATCAAAACCACGACTCACATGCAANGGTGGAAAAGGNGATTCTTCCTCNGCCTCAGCAANACAATAGGTNAANTTACCNGGNTGNCCCAGCAGAGCCATATCNGACACTCCNGGCCGACCNCCACCTATATTNATCANACAAAGTCTNAGCGCTCTNCCTATGCTTGCGTTGGCNCGATGACCAGGNCCNAGCGCTCCNTAACCAGANGAGATCGGTCCGCAATTCTCNCGAGCACTCCCGTTAACTATGATCAGCGGNGCCGTGCAGTGNGTGGTCGCTTGCAGCTCAGTTAAATCAAANTCTGGTTTGACCGCNGCCTTAACCGCGGCTATCACAACNGGCATATAGTCCGGTTTGCATCCTGCCATGACCGATGCCACGCAGACCTTTTCGACCGTCGCCACGCCCATCGCAGGCCCCATCTCACCAAGCACCAGATCTCCATCTAAACCAGTTGCCAAAATTAAACGTTCGACACGTGCTTCCGTTGGAACTACAACGGGCAGGCCGTCGGTACAATCCAGCTCATGGAGCTGCTCTAAAGCAGCCTCTTCGCTCTCGGCTTCTAAAAAATCAAGCATAGGCGAGTCGATCAATTATTTTGTCTGCAATACTATCTGCCACTTCACCGATGNNAGTTTCGCCCGTACCAGCCACAGGGTGAGGNAGTTTGATTCTAGGTGCGGTAGGCATACCTACCGAACGCGCCACAAATTCTCCTTGAGCCCAAAAATCGTCGGTAACAAGAGCTATAGAAGGTAATCCTNTCTTNGCGATGTTTACGCCGTCACGCACGGTGCCGGTAGTACANCTNCCTCAGTGNCCNTAGGCAGCTATTGCTACCTGACAACTCTCAGCAATNTCTTTCAACATCTCNTCACTTGCNGGNACGCCTGCATTACCCTTNTTCCANAGTTTAGTGCTGATATTTGGGAGTCGTTTCTGAATTGATTCGCCTACTTTCCTGATAAACACTTCCGAATCAGGAAATCCATTCGCNAANAATCCGACAGTTAGGTCGGCGCCATCCTTCGGTCGAATGTCACAACTAAGTTCATAGGGCTCTGGAGCAACTGCAGTTCTNGCCGTTGGATTATGAAATCTGATCATTGTTTCTCCCTTAACTAACAATGCAATCGATACTATAGCCAAGTCATGAGAGAAACGGTAGAACCCAAGACAGGTCTCCTTAATAACCCGATCCCCCAAAAGAATGTAAGATAAAATCTCACTTAAATAATTGATAAGTGGTTCCACTCATGTTTTTACGTCTACTCTCTCTCCTATTGTTCGTTTCAACCTGCGGCCAAGCAGCAAGTGTTGAACAAAATAACCTTACGGTGGACGAATCACTTACCAAGGCTAAAACATCGAATGATTTTTTCATCAGTTGGGTTGAGCACATCATTGACGACCCAATTACAAGCTCAGAACCCTTCAATGGCAGTGACGGGCTAGTGATGAAAGACCTAGATCTAGATGGATTTGACGACATCGTATCCGTACACGAATCTGATGCCGCTTACGACTCAGCAGAGCATGAGCCTAATATCGAAGTACCACTCCTGGGCCACGTTCGTATTGCCTTTGGCACAAAGGACCCGCTGANCTGGAACAATATCACTTTAGCCAGCGGACCCGACGTAGCAGCCCCAGAGGATGCTGCAATTGGAGACCTNAATAAAGATGGATTTCCAGATATAGTCGTTGCAGCCGAACTNGGTCATGTCATTTATTTTCAAAACCCTGCTCGNGGGATCAGAACAACCCCATGGCCTAGGCTGATCTTACCATTCACCAAAGGTAGAGGTTCTTACCTGCGTACTTTTCTTGCAGACTTTAACAATGACAACCAACTCGAAGTAGTCGGCACTAATAAAGGGGCTCAGAGGCCTGGTCCTGACGACGTGATAAAATCAACGCCTGTTTCAATTTTCAAACTTGATGGTGATGCTCTCAGCGAGGGATCCTGGAGCGAAGAAATTCTAGGCCGCTACAGCATCCCGCAAAACGCCGAGCCGGTAGATATAGACTCAGACGGAGACCTAGACATCATCGTCGGTAGCCGAGGAGAAAGACGGATCGCCTGGTTTGAAAACCAAGGACNTCACTCNGGCATATTCAAGGAACATGCTATTGGTATCGTCGGCGCACTAGTCTCNGGATTCAACATGGCTTACGCCGACATCAACCTAGACGGAAAGCTCGACATCATCGCCGCTTCAGATTTGGGACTGGTCTGGTTACAACAACCTCAGAATATTGACAGCGCATGGATCCCTCACAAGATAGGGACGTTCGACCCCGATAGCATCACNGGGATCATCANTGCTGATATAAACGCAGACGGCAGAATCGACGTCTTCGCCGGGAGCTATAGCAGAGGATCACGAATCTCTGAAAAAAATGTTAGCGTCCATGANCCCTTNGGCCGACTGGGGTGGTTTGAAAACAATGGTNCCCAAAACTTATGGACCCGCCATGANATTTCACGCCGAAAACGCGGCATGTTTGATAAATTCATAGCAAAAGACCTGGACGCAGATGGCGATATAGACATCGTAGGAACTAGGGGAAACAGCCAAAACCTCGATGGGGTGTTCTGGTTAGAGCAGATTAGAACAAAATCTCNAGTCCGGACTTTTACCTCTGCTAGAAGCGATGACAGCCAGTCCATGCCATTACCTCNATAAACAAACTCGCGCCTNTTTAAAAGTATTATTCCCGGGGAAATTCATAGGAATCCACTGCGATACGCAGCGACGTACAAATCCTACAAGTCCCTCACCAATCGAATACCAATGTGATTGGTTGAAAAATCACTCTCTTGGCTCTCCCGAGCTGCAGGTCGGTAACGACGACAAAAGTTATCTGCGCACAAAAAAGAACCGCCTTTAATCACAAAGGACTTAGAGTCGACAGGTGTGTCCGTCCACTCCCAAACATTACCAATAATGTCATACACCCCTATTTCGTTCTCATCGAAACAACCGACCGGAGCGTGGTCTCTAAACCCATCTTCGTTTGTGTTGAACAAAGGAAAGACCCCCTGCCAGGTATTAGCACGTGGCTTTCCATCTGAAGAATAAGCACCCGAGGTATCATCTTCTTGATCAAACAATCCCAAACTGGCTGCATGCTGCCACTCAAGCTCGCTAGGAAGCCTCGCATCTGCCCACTNNGCATATGCCCTGGCATCATTTAATGAAACATGGACAACGGGGTTAAGGGCTCTACCCTCAACCGAACTGCCTNCGCCTTCCGGAGTCCTCCAGGTCGCNTCCTTNGAAAGAGTCCATCCGGCGTCNNNNGANTCNTTTNNCNTTGTCGATCCGTCACCTGGTTTCGCCATNGGTGATACGAAAACTGCTGATCCTGNGTCCAAGCGACCGCTACTTGCGCTTCGCTCNGCATCNGTCAAATAGCCTGTCTCACTTACAAATCGGTCAAATTCTAGATTTGTAACCTCATTTACCTGCATCAAAAAAGAGGGAATATCTCGAAGAGTCTGCACACCCCTCGACGGACTAACACCAATGCCTACATCAACAAGTTTCCCAGCTGGGACAATCACAAATTCACCCAGTCGATTTTCATCCAATCCACAATTGGATCCCGCGTCGACAAACCCTTTCGAGCAAGCCTGAATAAAGAAACAGAAGGTGATCAGTAAAAATGCCCTCATACTTTTCCCTGAAATCCGGTGAACGCTTTAGATCGAATGCCAATAGGTCAAATACTCCGCGCAGACAACGAATCCTTCGACCCCTTCGGCTTCAATGTCATGTTGGTTTTTCAGTAGCATGTCTCCACCCTTTTTCTTCTGAGCATCGAGCAGAGTGATATGAGATCGCAATCGAACGCCATCGCCTATTATGATTGGTTTTAATATTCGAACGCGATCCAACCCGTAATTCAGGGGATTTTGACCATCGAGGGGCCATAGTTCGGCGCTCTTATAGAAATGCGATAGAAGTGCTACCGCATGAAAGCCATGCAAAAGGGTACCCCCATATGGGGTTTCCTTCGCATATTCAGGATCACAGTGACCCGGCGTACGCCAGCGAGTAACCTCTCCAAACACATTGACCTGAACCTGGTCGATCGATACCCACGGGCTGATACCAAGTTTTTCTCCAATCCTTTTATCTGCATTCGACAACAAAAAACTCTTTTTGTTAGTCATTCACACTCCTCTAATACATCGTTCAATGCGCACTTTAAACGATGGGCATCTGCGATCACCAGATCACCCCAGTACAAGCTCAGCAAACGTCCTAAGCTGATCGATATTTCGAGTGGAGACGAGCAAAGAGGTCACTGGGGTCTCCTTCCAAGCCTGCAAACGATCCCTAATTCTATCTACCGATCCCACGAGCGAAACCTCGTCGGCCAGCTCTGTCGGCACTGCAAGTGTCGCCTCATCTTTTCTTCCCGCCAAGAATAGATCCTGGATTTTTTCAGCTGCTTCCTCGAACCCCATACGTTTAACTAGCTCATTGTGAAAGTTTCTTGACTTCGCGCCCATTCCTCCAACATAAAGCGCTAAATTCTGTTTGATGGGCTGCAACGCCGCTTCCACATCATCATTAATAATGACTGAAACACCTTGCATGATCTCGAAACCGGGCTTCGCATGAGCGATCTGATCCGCGTAGACATCCTGCCGATATGGCGAGTAATACAACGGTAACCATCCGTCAGCAATTTCCGCCGTCATGGCCACATTTTTGGGGCCCTCCGCACCCAGGAAAATTGGCAAGTCGTCACGAAGTGGGTGAGTGATAGATTTCAAAGGTTTGCCTAGACCCCAAGACCCCTCTCCAGTGTAGGGCAATGGATAGTGCTCTCCATCACTTACAACGGGGGTTTTTCTTTGCAGCACTTGCCTTACGATATCAACGTATTCCCTGGTTCTTGATAGAGGCTTCGAGAATGGCGCTCCATACCATCCTTCAACAACTTGTGGTCCTGATACGCCCATACCCAAAATCACTCGGCCGCCAGAAAGATGATCAAGTGTTAATGCAGCCATAGCAGTCGCGGTCGGAGCTCTGGCTGAGAGTTGAGCAATACCGGTTCCCAGTCTAATCGTTTTTGTGTGAGCGCCTATCCACGTTAAGGGCGTAAACACATCAGAACCCCAAGCCTCCGCCGTAAAAATGGCGTCATAGCCCAAGCGTTCTGCCTCCTGCGCTATATCAACCATTCTCGGATCAGGACCCGCTCCCCAATAACCCGTTTGTAACCCTAATTTTAAATCCGACAAAATACCCTCCATTTTAAAAAGAACCGAGTTCTCTATAACCAACAGGAACCACAGTCACTTAACTCAACAAAAAAATTGATCTATTCCTTCCTATGGAACTTCTTCTCTCAAAATGAGAGAACGCATGAATTCTCGTTTTTCTCTTGGAAGTTTTCTTAGATGCCTCAGACCCATCTTGATACCTCGGCGCTCGTCCGCGGGCAGCGCCAAGAAGGCTTCCCAACGAGATCTGAGTTCTGCTCTTTCTCCCGGGCTCAGACGAACCCAATTTTCATAGACTTCCTTAAAACCTTGCAAACTGTCTTGGTCAGCCTTCCCAATCCTNAAAGNGCCGGCCTCCAGAACACNTTGATCTTCGGACAGAAGCAAATGCCAAACGCTTCGATAGTCAACCAACACTTCTTGCTGTAGCGGCGTNAGCNAACCCCAACTGACGCAATTTGCANGNGAGTNCCCCATAAGACAAAAACAAATNATTAANCAACGGATCATCNTTCTTCTGGCTTTAGCAATTCAAGCTGAGCTTCTTTNCGACCAACTAGCTCGTCGTTTNNTTCNAGATAAANCCCCGCCTCAAGATCAAACGGGGTAATCCAAACATCTTCAGCACGNTCNAACAAGCCAACAAATTCAACAAATGACTCAACGCGNTCCTGTCGCTCGATNTACTGCGAACCACTTTCCTGNGCCAATAAATCGGAGTAAAGAAAGAAAGAAAACAATAAAACNAAGNATNTCATCACGGNTTTCANTTTANTTTTCCCAACCTCAATCTGCTCNTAACGCNAGGCATTAAGTTTGACANCCTANTCANCCTATTCGAGCNGATTGGCCGCCATCAACTGGAAGATTAACNCCTGTGATGAATTTNGCNTCATCAGACGCCAAAAATAACGCCGCATTCGCCACGTCCCAAGCACTACCCATCTTCTTACCTANCGGGACCGAGGCATCTCGTGATTGAATCAATTCTTCTCTGTCGCGGCCTGTCGCCACGTATCCTTCTATCGCCATGGGTGTATTCATTAATCCAGGCATTATGACATTTGCCCTAATCCCATACTTAGCATTACTCATGGCCAAAGAATGTGTATAGGCATTCAGTGCCGCTTTAGATGCCTTGTAGGCAGTTATAAGACCTGCGCCCGCGACTGAGGCAACAGATGAAATATTTGTAATCACTCCAAATCCCTGTTCCCTCATTTGCGGAACTACTGCCTTACAAGCGAACAGTGCCGATTTAATATTGACAGAAAAAATCCGGTCCCACGCTTCTTCTGTGACCTTTAAAGGACTGGCGTCGTTGAACCCGATACCGACATTGTTATGCAATATATCGATCTTCTGAAACTCTTCTTTGACGCTATCGACTAGATCAAGGAAAGCACTCTCCTTTGTAGCATCTAGTTGATGAGCTCGNGCCATACCCCCTTCTTTAGTTATCAAATCAACGGTTTCCTCGGCCGAGTCAATCGACCGATCGACAACAACTACCCGCGCACGCTCTTGAGCAAACCTCAAGCANGTCGCCCTTCCATTGCCCACAGTCTCCCCAGGAGTCTGCCCTCCACCTACNACTATTGCGACCTTTCCCTCTAAACGTCCCATCCGGGAAGNCCCTCATCTAATTGCACCCCAAAACTGTTTAACGCCATCGACACCAAATTGTACTGTCCAACAGTGAAAACTATGTCCATCAACTGTTCTGTGGAAAAGAATTCTGAGAGCCTGGACCAAGTCTCATCCGAAACATGTGCGTCCGAGTGAAGTTCGTCGGTCGCTTTAAGTAATGCAATATCTTTATCAGACAGACNGTCCATACTCGGACCAACTTTGGCCGATCGTATTTCATCATCAGNCATTCCTATTCGACGCGAAATCTGAACATGCTGACCCCATTCATAACCTGACTGACAGAGATACCCGATTCGCAGAATAAGAAGCTCTCTGTCTCGATCACTCAAAGTCGACTTACCCAAAATGTGATTGGCAAAGACCATCCAACGCCTCGCNAGATCCGGATGGTTAGCCAGTGTTTTAAAAATATTGAATACTCGATCCTGGCTCGCAAAAGGCTTCATGAGCTCTTGAACTTCATCGTTCCACTCCCCCTTCTCCAGCGGGCGAATTCTTGGACTATCTAAGCGCATCGGCTTTCCTTATGATTAAGCAAAAACGAAACTAATATACACAAGTCTTTATTGATACGGGAAAATTCATGACGGTCGTCGTCACACACCAAAAACGAACTCAGATAATCACTATTGATCGACCTCGAAGTCGAAATGCGGTCGACGGCCCAACCGCCGAATCGCTTGCCAATGCTTTTCGATCTTTTGATCAGGACGACCAATATGATGTAGCAATTTTAACAGGGACACAGGGCACTTTTTGCGCGGGTGCGGATTTAAAGGCGGTCGCGACCGGGGCTGGAAACTCAGTCAGAGAAAGCGGCGATGGGCCAATGGGACCGACTCGTATGCAACTTAGAAAACCAGTCGTGGCGGCAATAGAAGGACACGCAGTTGCAGGAGGGTTGGAACTAGCCCTCTGGTGCGACCTCCGAGTCGTATCGGAAGAGGCTAAACTGGGAGTATTTTGTCGCCGGTGGGGCGTTCCTCTGGTAGACGGCGGAACAATTCGGCTTGCTCGACAAATAGGACAGAGCAGGGCTCTCGATCTAATACTGACTGGACGAGAGGTCAGCGGTCAGGAAGCACTCAGCATAGGTCTGGCCAATCGCCTCGTAAGTCCGGGTATGGCTTTGGAAGCTTCCCTTCAATTGGCCGAAGAAATAAGCGCGTTTCCTCAGTTGTGCATGCGAAACGACAGGCAAAGTCTCTACGAACAGTGGAATCTNGATGTGGATGAGGCTTTAATTAATGAAACCAAACTAGGATTAGACGTAATAAGATCTGGCGAGACCGCTGCGGGTGCTAAAAGGTTCGCGAGCGGCAAAGGCCGTCACGGCTCATTTGAGGATATTTAACGGAGGAAAATTATGGCATTCAGAACAACTCAGGAATTTGGTGTGACCATGTTCCCCACAGACTACTCAATTCAGCCTGTAGAACTCGCTCAAGCTGTGGAAGAAAGGGGACTAGACAGCCTATTTTTTCCAGAGCACACCCACATTCCGGCATCCAGAGCAACGCCGTTCCCAGGGGGCGGCGATCTTCCAAAAATGTACTGGCACACTCATGATCCTTTCGTCGCACTTGGTGCCTGCGCAGCNGTGACCTCCAGTATTAAGCTAGGAACCGGAATCTGCTTGGTCATTGAAAGAGACCCCATCACTTTAGCCAAGGAAATTGCCTCTCTCGATATGATTTCAAATGGAAGATTCATACTAGGAATAGGCGCAGGGTGGAATCGAGAAGAAATGGAAAATCATGGCGCGAACTATCCNAAAAGATGGGCAGAAGTCAGAGAAAAAATTCTGGCCATGAAAGCCATCTGGAGCGAGGAAGAACCAGAATTTCATGGCGAATTCGTCAATTTCGACCCTATCTGGTCATATCCCAAACCCGTGCAAGAGGGAGGTCCTCCTGTTTGGATTGGCGCAAACTCAAAATGGGTCTTTGATAGACTCGCCGAATACGGAGACGGCTGGATGCCCATCGGAGGTTTGGGCTCAGGCAATATGGAAAAATTAAATGCAGCTTTTGATAAAGCAGGCAGATCAGTCCAAGACCTGGATATGGCGTTATTCGGAGCACCCTCTGACATTGACCAGTTAAAAGGACGAATAGAACAGGGCTTTGATCACCTTATTTTTAATCTACCATCTGATAAATCAGACAAAGTGTTTCCATTGCTCGACAAATACGCCGAGCTCAAAGCACAAGTGCAGGCGGGTTAAAACGAGTTTGATATCTAGAAAACCCTGCAACAAAAAATACTGTAAGGCTTAGAGGTTGAAACATCTTCTCATCGTCTTCCACAGTAAAAACGGTTGTACTGAGTCTCTAGCTCAACAGGTCTTTAANGGGGCNACGGACCCTTCGATAGAAGCGGTGGAAACCAGANTNCTGAGAGCAAAAGATGCTGGNCCGGAAGACCTTTTATGGGCTGACGCTTTAGCGTTAGGCACGCCCGAAAACTTTGGTTATATGTCCGGCATGATTAAGGATTTTCTGGAACGAACCTTTTACGAAGTCGAAGGCCAGTTAAATCCGCTGCCCTATGCTCTATTTATTTGTGCAGGTGACGACGGNTCTGGAGCTGTTCGATCGATCGAACGAATCGCAAACGGATACCCATTTAAAAAAGTTCAGGAACCCATAATATGCAAGGGGGACATAGAGCCGTCAAAAACACAATGCAAAGAACTCGGACTCATGCTCGCTGCTGGCATCGAAATGGGCATTTTATAATAGTGAGATAAAGGAACATTGAGCGAAACTACCGTCAAAATTCTTCACAGCATCGATGAAATAGATGAGTCAACATGGAATGATTGCGCGAAGGCATCTCCGCCGTACAACCCCTTTCTGAATCATAAATTTCTTATCGCCCTCGAAAAGAGCAACAGCGTATCCCCCGAAACTGGATGGCAGCCCTTTCANCTCAAGGTNGAAAAAAACANTGAACTCATCGGAGTCGTACCGATGTACCTGAAAAGCCACTCCCAGGGAGAATACGTCTTTGATTATGGATGGGCTGACGCGTGGCAACGAGCAGGCGGACGCTATTATCCCAAACTCCAGAGTAGCATACCCTTCACCCCTGCGACTGGACCGAGACTGCTTGCATTAAATCCCAATGAGAAGAACATTAATATCCTTCTAGATGCCTGCATAGGTGTGGCTCAAAAAACACAAGTTTCATCGATGCACATGACTTTCATGCCAAAAAATCAATGGGACTATGCCAATCAATCTGGATTTCTATCCCGTATCGATCAGCAATTCCATTGGCACAATGCTGGCTACCAGGACTTTGACCAGTTTCTCTCAGACCTTGCCTCCAAGAAGAGGAAGAACCTCAAACGAGAGCGACGGGACGCTTTGGCTAACGACATCACTATCGAATGGGCAACAGGTGACTTGCTTAACGAGCAACATTGGGATGCTTTCTACCACTTCTATGTCGACACCGGAGCCAGAAAATGGGGAACTCCTTATCTGACTCGCGAGTTTTTCTCTCTCATAGGCCAAACGATGCCCGAGGATATTCTCCTGATATTGGCAAAGCGAGAGGACAAATACATTGCGGGCGCGCTCAATTTTATAGGAGGCGATACACTCTTTGGCAGAAATTGGGGATGTATTGAAGACCATCGATTCTTACATTTTGAAGTGTGCTATTACCAGGCAATAGACTTCGCGATAAAGCACAATCTAAAAAAAGTCGAAGCAGGCGCCCAGGGTTCTCATAAGGTCGCGAGAGGCTACCTACCCCAAGCGACATACAGCGCTCATTGGATTTCCGACCCTAACTTTAAAGATGCGGTACGACGGTTCTTGGACGAGGAACGACAACATGTTGCAGACGACATCGCCTACATCGAGCATCGTTCTCCGTTCAGCTCTAATACGGACCTTGAAAAACTCAGGACTTTTGAGATCAAGTCTTGAGATAAATGCTCTTCAATTTCCTCGTGTAATTCTGCAGTCGCTCTAAATTTCTAGGTCCCATCCGGATGAGTTGTTTTTCGAACTCCGGCAGCGACTCAAGACTCGGGTCAGCAAATTCAAAAACGACCGTCGATTGCACCAACTCGATTCTAGAAGGTAATCTGGGCATCGACAATATTCTGTCAAACGCGCCAAGGAGAATCGATTCAGGAGCCCCTGATAATCCGAGCTGTCTCAAAGAAATTCGAACCAATGGATCAATCTCACGCAGCAACTGCGCTAGTCGACCAACTGGCACTTGCTCTACAAGGTCCACGAAGTTATCAAAACGACGATAGTTTTCGGGACTCGCAAAAATTTTTTCTCCATCTCGGAGCACTTTAAAATTTCCCTTAGGCACTAGAAAAGCCAGCTGTCTTCTCGGCAATTCTCCTCTCGAAGTACTGGCGATCAATGCAGCGTATCGCGCAATCAGCGACTCATTATCGACCCAAAGCTTGGGCAACCCCCAATCTGATACCTTATCTCGAATAAACTCATCACTTTCACGCAAAGGAGGCAGTTTAGTTGCTATTTTAGGCTCGCTTTCAAACTGTACATCCGGCTTAACAGCGGAACTATCCCGCGAAATTTGTCTCAAAACGGTACTTTGCGCTTCTTTTAACTCGCTCAACTCGCCTTCTTGACCAGAGTTATCAGCGTCTTTTTGCACAGACGAGCTCTCGTCGGGGAAAGGATAAAAAAGAAAGAGTAGAAAGAGACCAATTAAGAGAGCTGCCCCTACAAGTAAGCCTTTTTTAAGCATATTCCTGAGCCATCAATAGAAATGTCAACACAGGCGTCTTCATATTTTGTCGAAGCCAATTATCAATCAATGTTATTATGTCGATATCTACGGAAGAGCCAAGCAAAAAGATGGCCGAACAAACCAGAATAACCACCGTAAAAGAAACATTCGAAGAAGAATTGGTCGAAGGAACCATGCTACAGCTATGTGGCTGGGTGAGATCCAAGCGCACTTCAAAAGGCGGTTTTTCTTTTGTTCATCTTAATGACGGTTCTTGCTTGAGTAACCTACAAGTGGTTGCAGACGGCGAACTCGAAAATTACGAATCCGAAATTGAAAAGCTCGGTGTGGGATGTTCAATAAGCGTTGCGGGCAAGCTCGTTGCTTCTCAAGGTAAGGGGCAGGACCGTGAGATTCACGCAATCAAAATCGAGGTGCTCGGGTGGGTCGACGATCCAGAATCCTATCCAATCGCCAAAAAAAAACACTCGTTTGAATTTCTTAGAACCGTCGCCCATTTGCGACCAAGAACCAATACCTTTGGAGCAATTACCCGAATTCGAAACAGACTAGCTCAATCAGTCCACCGTTTCTTTGATGAGTCTGGGTTTTACTGGGTTAACACACCGATTATCACGTCCAGCGATTGCGAAGGCGCTGGCGATATGTTCAGAGTCTCCACTCTCGATCAACTCCACAGAGAACAAACAGACTTCTCTGAAGACTTTTTTGGCTCAGAGACCTTTCTTACCGTCTCTGGTCAACTAAATCTCGAAACGCACGCCTGCGCTTTAAAAAAGGTATACACCTTCGGTCCAACATTTCGAGCAGAGAATTCAAATACTAGTCGTCATCTCGCCGAATTTTGGATGATCGAGCCCGAAATAGCATTCGCAGACCTCCAAGACAATGCCCGATTAGCAGAATCGCTCTTAAAGACGGCCTTCAGTGACACTCTAAGCAACTGCATGGAAGACCTCGAATTCTTCAACACTCAAGTCAATTCTAATGTTATCGAGCGATTGCAGAGTCTAGTCGAAAGTGAATTCGCGGTGATGTCTTACTCTGACGCGATTAAAACACTTGAGAACTCCGGAAAAAAATTCGAATTCGATGTCTCCTGGGGTTCAGACCTTCAATCTGAACACGAGCGTTTCTTAACCGAAGAGGTAGTGAAAGGCCCCCTAGTAGTCACAGACTATCCCAAAGACATCAAGGCCTTTTATATGCGTCTAAATGATGACGAAAAAACAGTCGCTGCAATGGATATCCTCGTGCCCGGAGTAGGCGAAATAGTGGGAGGAAGCCAAAGAGAGGAACGGCTCGACGTGCTGGATCTTCGGCTAAACAACGAAGCTTTAAAGCGGGAATTGTGGTGGTATCGAGATCTAAGGAAATATGGGACGGTCCCCCACGCTGGCTTTGGGCTTGGGTTCGAGCGACTTGTCCAATATGTCTCGGGCATGGAAAACATCCGCGACACAATACCGTTCCCCAGAGTACCCAAAAACGCCGCGTTTTAATGGCCGATGAAGTTAACACGACCAAACCCTTAGAAGTCTTCAAATCGCTCGGCAGGCTGGGGGTCTTCGTGACTCCCTACAAATTCAAATTGATATCCGGGATCCTTGCTTTTGGGCTGGCAAGGGTATGCGAAGCAATGGTGCCCTTTTTCATGGCGGTCTCCATTAACAGAATGACGGAGGGGAACTTTGATTTAGCAGGACCAATAGCAACAATATTCCTCGCCGTAGCTGCACGCTATGTCATCGTTTCCTACGCTCGATATAACGTCAGACAATCTGGCTTAGGCGTGGCCTTTGACCTCAGGCAAAAACTATACACAACCCTCCAACAGCAAGGTTCAGATTTTTTCAACAAGTACACTATAGGAGATATGATGACCAGGGCGATCGCCGATATCGCTTTAATACAGCGGTTATTTGCAATGGGCACTATTCTGATCATCATCCTGTTTTTCGCGACGACGGTAGGCTTTGGTTTCATGCTCTACTATTCAGTCCCGTTGACACTCTTGTTGATCCCTCCCCTGCCTTTGGTCTTTCTATACGCAAAGTATTCATCAAAGCGTTTAGGCATCGTTTCTGGGCAGGTACAAGATCGCCTGTCCGACATGGGGACGCAAGTACAAGAGAACTTATCCGGTATCCGCACTATCCAAGCGATGATTCAAGAAGAGAATGAAATCCGACGATTTGGGGAAACCAATCAAGCCTATGCCGATTCGTTCTATGAGCAAGCCCGGATCAATTCTCTTATGGGCGCTTGGATGCCAAGTCTGGTGGCGCTGTGCTCAATGACAATATTGGGATATGGCGGGTACCTAGTAATCAATAAAGAACTTCCACTTGGCGACTTTGTGGCGTTTTTCATGTTTTTAAACATGGTGGTTGGCCCCTTTCGCGTCGCGGGTTTCATCATCAACCTATTCCAGCGGGCCGCAGTGGCAAGCAATCGGCTTTTCGAAATTTTTGACTTAGGTCCCGAAATCTCGGACAAACCGAGCCACTTAGCTCCCAAACAAATCACCGGCAAAATAGAACTAGACCAAGTCAGCTACTCCTATCAAGGTACCAACAAAAACGTGATCAAAGACCTCTCGCTGATCATCGAAACGGGAGAGACTTTAGCCATCATGGGTCGGGTTGGTTCAGGCAAAACGACGTTACTCAAATTGCTTGTTCGGCTCTTAGACTCGGCGCCTAATTCAATAATGATAGATGGATGCGATATCCGCTCCTATCCTTTATCGCAGCTTCGATCACAAGTCGCAATGGTGCCTCAAGATCCGTTTCTCTTTGGAGAGCCTTTAAAGGAAAACCTGACTTACGATGACCCAAATCGTGCCCTCGACGAAATCTGGGCCGCGGCAAACTCCGCAGATTTAAAACAGACCATAGAGGACTTCCCGGAAAAACTCGAAACTCTCGTGGGTGAGAGAGGAGTCACGCTGTCTGGAGGCCAGAAGCAACGAGCGACACTGGCCCGAGGCCTAATCCGCAACGCGCCAGTACTCATCCTCGACGATTGCTTCTCCGCTGTTGACACAGAAACCGAAGAACACATTCTGTCGGAACTCAAGCGTTTGAGAAAAAACCAAACGACCTTACTCGTGTCTCATAGAGTCAGCACAACTCGGCACGCAGACCGAATTATAGTCATGGATAATGGCAATATAATCGAACAAGGAACACATGAGTCGCTCCTGACAATGAAAGGATACTACGCAGAGCTTGAGAGGATTCAGCGAGAGGGCGGCGAGGACGAGCTAGGATCAATAAGAAGCGCGATCTCATGAGCGAACAGACAGTTAAAGTCAAAAGAGACTACTCGATGTTTGATGCGGATCTCAGCGGAGCCGTACTGAACGTCAGCTTGCTGGGCAGATTATTTGGCTGGCTAAGGCCTTATAGAGCACAACTGGTTCTATCTAGTATTCTCGTTTTAGTCGCNTCCTTCCTAAANATTCTACTCCCAATAACTATATCGTTGGTTGCGATCGACTACATAATCAGATCCGAACCAACTACAAACGCACCCGATTTCGGCTTAATCGAACTGAACGATGCGCTTTCACAGTCCTTATCAATTCATCCTCTTTTGGCAGCCTGTTTGATGTACGCAGTCTGCCATAGCCTCTGGGCGGCAATCGCCCACGCGCATCGCATGACTCTTATTGGAGCGGTGGTTAAGGGTCTAAGAGATTTGCGAAATGATCTGTTCGCTCATCTAGAAACAAGACCTTCTTCTTTCTACGATCGCGTCGCTGTAGGCCGCATAATGACGAGAGTCACTAACGATGTCGAAGCGCTATATGAACTATTGAGGGGGCTCGGAACTCTTATCGGCGAGTTTGTACCTTTTCTGGTCGCATTAACTGTAATGTTCGCGATTAATACCGAGTTAACAATCACTCTTCTCATCGCCTTACCTTTGCTAACCATAGTTACCTTCTATTTCAGGAGCATCACGAGAAAACTTTTCCGACAAGTCAGACAAACCGTATCTGCGTTAAACCAAAGTCTCCAAGAGAATCTAGCAGGTCTTGAGGTCGTTCAACTTTCAGATAGGCAGCAACTGAACTACGAGAGATATACAAAAACAAATACGGAAAATAGAAATCACGAGACCAAATTAGCGAGGGTTGAAACTCTTTACGGCGCCTTTAATGACAGTCTTGCTCACGCTGCGATCGGCGTAATCATTTGGTTTAGTGCAAATTTGGTAGTCGACACATCAATGTCACTCGGGGAAGTCGTCCTCTTTACTCAGTTTATTGGAATGTTATTCAACCCGATTGTGGTTCTTGGTGAGCAGACCAATATTCTTTTCAGGGCAATGGCTAGTGGCGAGCGGATTTTTCAGGCATTGGACTGGGATGAAAAAATACATGAACCGCCCAATCCAATTATTCTTCCAAAACGCCTGAGAGGTGAGGTGACTTTCAATAAAGTCAATTTTTCCTATGACGAAGATACACCTGTGCTCAAAGACGTCAGTTTCAATATTCCACCTGGTGAGAAGCTAGCTATTGTAGGGCCAACCGGTTCAGGCAAGAGCACCCTAATCAGACTTCTGTCGAGATTTTATGACTTTGACGACAACCTTATCCATCTAGACGGAATCGATCTCAATAAAATCTTAAGCAAAGACCTTAGATCAAGAGTGGGAGTGGTGCTCCAGGATTTCCATATTTTTTCCGGTTCTATCCTCGACAACCTGACCCTCGGAAACCCCAGAGTCTCAGAAGAGAAAGCGATCTTAGCTTCCAAAACGGTCAACGCCCATCCATTCATCGAGGGATTAGAAGACGGATATCACTCGATCCTATCGGAGAGGGGCCAAAACCTTTCCCAGGGTCAACGACAGCTTCTCGCCTTTGCAAGAGTACTAGCCGCCGACCCAGAAATTCTGGTGTTAGATGAAGCGACGGCAAGTATAGACACCGAAACAGAATTGCTAATACAAGATGCGCTCAGGAAATTAACGCTTGGTCGAACCTCAATCATCATAGCGCATCGATTACAAACAATTCAGGAAGCAGATCGGGTAATGGTCATGGACAAGGGACAAATCGCGGAGATCGGAAGCCATGAGGAGCTTATCGAAGCAAAAGGGTTATACTACACCCTCCACAATCTTCAGTTTCAAGAAGGACAACAAGCCACCTAGTTGCCTCTAGGTACAGACTTTAANATGAGCAAAATGGTCAACGATAAAATTCAGAGTGGCGTCAAATTCCAAACGAAAAACGGAATAACGGCGATCAAAGACGGGATCAAGGTCTCGAAGGTTTCTGAGCACCTCAAAATAAAAAAGCCCGACTGGCTACGAGTTAAAATCCCAACAGGTGGCAAGTACCAACAGGTTCAAGAGATCGTCAAATCTCATAGCCTGTCTACCGTTTGTGAAGAATCACACTGTCCAAACATAGGAGAATGCTGGAGCCACGGTACCGCGACCATAATGTTAATGGGATCAGTTTGCACTCGAGCTTGTAAATTTTGTTCAGTTGATACCGGCAACCCCAAGGGCTGGCTTGACCCCCAAGAACCTGGAAACGCAGCTCGATCTGTGCAACTGATGAACCTGAAGTACGTTGTTCTGACGTCGGTCGATCGAGATGACCTTGAGGACGGCGGCGCTAGCCATTACGCCGCCTGTGTAAGAGAAATCAAAACGCGTACACCTCACGTAAAGGTCGAAGCATTAACTCCAGATTTTTCAGGCTCTAAAAACTCGATCAAAACTATCGTCGAGTCCGGACTAGACGTTTTTGCTCAAAACCTGGAAACCGTAGAGCGATTAACGACGGAGGTAAGAGATCCTCGAGCTGGTTANCAGCAAACACTTGAGGTTCTATCAACAGCAAAACAGATNAACANTCGATTACTCACCAAGTCGAGTCTCATGCTGGGCCTTGGGGAGTCATTAGATGAAATTGAAGAGGCTATGATCGACCTCAGGCAACATCAGGTTGATCTACTGACACTGGGACAATATCTGAGACCCACAAAAAACCATCTTCCAATCAGGTCCTGGGTTTCACCAAAGGAGTTTGAAGACCTTCGAGAGCTCGCTTTAAAGATGGGCTTCAAGGAGGCAGCAGCCGGACCTCTAGTAAGGTCAAGTTATCGGGCAGATAAAATCTTCGATGGCAACAACTTAGGACTTAGTCAGGTGCCAATCAAGATGCTTAAATAGGGCGCTTGTGAAATTTCTCTTCGACCCCACCACCATCACGATTTAAACTTAACAAATGAACCAATCAGAAAGCATCATTCCCAATGCAGAACAGCCGTCTCAAATAATCCTACTCAACCCTTCGGATTACGAAAAATGGAGAGGTGAAAACTCTGACATCGATAATGAATTGTCACAGAACCAAGGGTTTGCAGGAAAGCCTGGACAAACAGCCTGGGTCAAGAGCTCAGAAAAGTTAAGCGTCCTAGTTGGCTGGGACGGTGAGGCAACGCTCGAAACCCTCGGAAATCTTCCGTACAAACTGCCAGAGGGCGTCTATGTGGTCGACAAAGAAATCGATTTAAACGCCATCATCGGTTGGGGACTTGGCGCCTACTCATTTGATCGCTATAAAAACCCCTTAAGAGCACCCGCACAACTTGAGATAAAGAACCAACAATTAAGAGAAAAAGCTCTCG
>PBUF01000092.1 GCA_002727775.1 Gammaproteobacteria bacterium | reverse complement strand
GAATTCTTTACTTCATAGAAAGAGCAATGCCACCTTGTCATCACTCGACTCTGTGACCCAATTTGGTTATTTTTGCCAAGCAGCTTACCCAGACCTTGAGATCAGACTTTGTTATGCTTTCGAAAGGACTGCGGTAGCAGACGCGTAAAATTCTATCTGAACAAGTATGCAACCGATTAACCTACAAGTAGAACAAATCGAACCGTCGGGAACGAGAGAGAAGATTCTCTTTGAATCTGCAAAACTCTTTGCAAGGCAGGGCTATATCGGCACATCAACACGCGAGATCACAGAAGCGGTGGGCATAAGCCAACCGGGGCTATATCGACATTTCAGTTCGAAAGAGGAAATAATTCTGGCGCTAGGAGATGCCATACTAAATCCACTCGTTGATATCATCTCAGAAGAAAGGAAACAGAGTTCGACGAGAGCAGTCGCAATAACCTCCTTCATATTCCGAGTTTGTTATCAACTTGTCCAATCACCCTACAGTGCTCAGTTCTGGGTCAGTTGGCCCTATGAAGCATCCCAATTCACGGCCGCAAAGACAAAGTACACCAAAATCAGTCAGTATCTCGATGAAATGGTTGAAGAAGGCGTAAACAACGGAGAATTCAGAGATATTCCAGTCGACTTGGCAAGAGAGACTATCCTTAACCTAATCATCTCCGGTGTTTTTCGAGGGGTTGGAGATATCAAAGACCGAATAGAGTATGTGGTTGAGGTATCCCTAAGAAGTGTCATAAGAAACTCCTCTAGCATAAAGCTAACTTTATCTGCATCACGAAAGAGAGTCAGATAAAACTAATCCAAGAACTCAATCAGCCAGTGAGCTTTCACCCACAACATGCTGGCTCAGGACCACTCCTCCCAAACGGGTTTACAACCTGCAGGAAGAGGTTGAATTTTACCCAGCTGAGACCAGCTCTTTTCCAAAGAATGAAAATCAGATCCGCATGATGCGCTCAGATTATGCCGTGCGCATATGTCGGCAAGCAGTTTGGTTTTATCAGGATTTTGATAACCAGAGGTGACTTCAATCGATCGACCACCATAGGACTTAAAATCGTCGATCATGGATACCAGTTTTGAGTGACTGACTTTATATTTAGCTGGATGCGCTAGTACCGGTATTCCTCCAGCCGCTTTGATCCACCCAACCACCTCACACATATGAGGCCACTCATCCTTAACATCTCCTATCTTTCCGGCAGACAAATAGGACTTAAACGCAGCCCTTGTATCAGAACAAGAACCAATTTCAACGAGATACCGAGCAAAGTGAGGACGACCTATCGTGCTACCCTTGGCAATTTTCTTTACCCTGTCTAAAGCGTCATCTACAGACCCAATCAATTTTTTTTCAAATAATTTTTTAGCTATTTTTTCAGCTCTTCTGAATCGTCGCTCCGCTTGTTCACCACAAACCAAGGCCAAATCCCTCGAGTATGGATCAACATTCAAACCGACGACGTGAACATCTATATTTAGCCACGCACTGGAAAACTCGACACCAGGAACCAGATGTAAACCAATTTCACTAGGTAGATCACTGTATGCCGACACAGTATCGTGATCGGTAATCGACAACATTGTGGCCTGGTTCGTTAAAGCAAGCCGGATCAACTCCGCTGGAGAAAGACTCCCATCTGAATGAGTGCTATGGCAGTGAAGATCTATGCCCAATCGTCACCAACCCAAGTGAATGTCGCGTTGTGCACCAGACAGAAGGGTCACATTCCCCATTTGTTTGCCATGGCCAGCACAGGTTCTTCCTTGGTAATAAATTCCAGGAGAGTAGGCACTCCTTCTTCGGTCTTTTTAATCCCTCGTTCGAGCGCCGCCCGAACATCAGACGCTTTTTCTATTCGTTCCGCGTGACCGCCCATTGCGATCGCCATACCTGTGTAGTCACCACCCAATGAGCTTGACTGATATTTCTCGACCGCTTCAGGCATATAAGCCCCATAACCACCCATCACTCCATTGTTTACCAACACGGTAAGAATGGGCAAGTTCGATCGTACTGCCGTTTCAAAATCGTTAGCGGTCTGCCCAAACCCTGCGTCTCCAATAAAGTTGACTGACAACCAATCTGGCTTCGCCAATTTACCCCCCAAGGCCATTCCCAACGAGGAGCCTAGATGCGTCGATTTACCCCACCCTAGATAACCTCTGGGTGTATGGGTCTCATAGAAAGGTACAATTTGATCGCGGGGGTTCCCCGCATCGTGCGTGACCACTGTTTTTTTCTTGTCGAAGAGCGTGTTCATCTCGTGGATTACCCGATAAGGAGAGATTGGACCGGGGTCATCGCAAAGTAAGCGGTCAGACCATTCGTCAAAAAATTCCTGTTTGAGCTTTTTAATTTCTTCAATAGTTTCAACAGCAGNTTCTCGTCCCCTCTCGCCCAAACGTTTTCTTGCAGCTTCGATTAACTGATTGAGCACCAACTTTGCATCTCCGACGGCGGCACAAGANACCGNCCTACACTTCGCAATGTCTGACGGAGCATTTGTGATCTGACCCAGATTTGCNTCCTTTGGCATCCTCGCGGTGAAATCATTAATGGTAAAGCTCGTTCCAATTCCCAGAATGAAATCAGATTCATTTGCAAAATGACCAGCAGCCTTGGTGATCGTTCGACCAGAAACTCCAAGTGATAATTCATGNTTTTCTGGAAACGCACTCTTCCCGAGAAGCGAAGTCGTCACTGGAANCTGAAGNAATTCAGCCAGCTGCNTAAGCTCGTCCCAAGCCTCCGCGTACAACACGCCNTGGCCAGCAATAANTATCGGCCTTTTAGAATCCAACAAAGTATCCAAGATTCTTTCCACATCATCAGGGTCCGCCATTGACCGGTGCACTTTCGGCGACCGGTAATCTTTCTTAGATTCTTCGTCGCTTTGGCCCCAAAGCACATTCACTGTCGTTTCAAGCAATACCGGACCGCTCTTCCCATTTTTCAGTGCGGAAAAGGCCATTTCAAACTTTCTTGATATAGACCCAGCATCATTTATTAATCCCGCCATCTTTGTGATGTCTTTGAAGGAACGAGAAGCCATGAATTGAGGATCATAATCCTGCATCGCAAGCGAATGCGCACCAGGAAGCATCAGAATTGGGGTGTTATCTCCATAGGCTTGAGCCACCGCAGAAAAGCTGGCTTCAATACCGGGACCATCCTGAACAGCAATCACCCCTATTTTCTTTCCGTTGTTCATTCTGGTGTAGGCATCTGCCATATTGATCGCGACTCTTTCTGTCCTGGCGATTATCGGTCGAATGGAATGAGATGCAGCCGAGTTAAATAACCGATTGTTAGGAAACCCCGCCAAATACTCTACGCCTTCTTCTGCCAAGATTTCGATGATTACGTCCGCATTACTCATAAGCCCCTCTAATTTCTTCCTAATACTTTAGTTGCCTTAACAGTAAAACCAACCACCAAAAATTCCAAATAGTTTCTCGGAAACGCCTACGTGCCAAAGCCAGTCACCTTAGCTTCTTTAGGACAATTAAGCGCAGAGGCCTCCGTCAATTATCAACTCTGTACCAGTCATATATCTTGATTCATCGCTGGCAAGGAATAGCACCCCATTTGCAATATCCAATGGGTAACCTAGCTGCCCGGTCGGCACACTGAGTTCTGCCATCTCCTCGCGATCGATTATATTTGCTCCACCTTGGAATACTTCCGGGTTCATTTTGTCCCAAATCGGAGTCTCAATAATGCCAGGGTGAACCGAGTTAACGCGTATCGGCCAACGATTATTAGCACATTCTAGAGCCACCCCTTTAGTCAGCAGTCTCACGCCTCCTTTCGTCGCGTTATAAGCCGATAAAGAAGCAGCCCCTTTGATCCCTGCGACNGAGGATAAATTGACAATCGAGCCTACCTCCGACTCGATCATNGGAGGTATACAATGTTTAATTCCCAGAAAGACTCCATCCAAATTGATCGCTTGCTGTCTNTGCCAATCTTCCAGCGCAAGCGTGACAATACTCCCTCCAATGGCAATCCCAGCATTATTCACCAGAATATGTANGCCACCATAGGCTTCAACAGTTTTTGCTACGACGCTCTGCCAATCCTCCTCTTGAGTCACATCGTGACGCAAAAACTCAGCATTTCCTCCCGCTTCCTTGATCTCCGNAATAGTGATTAGACCCATCTCCTCNTGAATATCNGTGACAACCACCTTGGCTCCCTCTTCTGCCAGNCGTTTGCTAACAGCCTTTCCTATTCCAGAAGCNCCTCCTGTAACAATAGCAACTCGATCCTGAATTCTTCCCACGACAAAACCCCAACAATGCTAATAAAAGGCCATCTTCTGGTTAAATCGACGCAAAGGCAATGCTGGATCACAACTAATAATCGCTAACAAAGCGTTAAAGACAACTTATGTTGTATTGTTTCTTCGAAATACCAAAAAAACTAGCAAATGAGGTCGCTTTTCTATATCTATAGTCTCCGATGGACATCGATTTAGATACCGGCAAGCTGGGCGTGTTTATCGCTGGACTTACCTGCTTCTTTCTTATGGAACGTTTGTGGAGCGGTAGAGCGGCGACTATGCCGCTTGCCCCGAGAATTATTTTGCATTCAGCGATAGCAACCTTGAACACAGTAGTGATTCGAACCCTATCCTATGTCCCGCTTCTGCTCTGGATCGTATACGTTGAACAAATGGGCTGGGGCATTTCTCGTTGGCTTGGTATATCAGGTTGGACTGAATTTCTGGTTACCATAATCATCCTGGACCTCTTCGATTATTTCTGGCATCTCGCAAATCACAGAATCACTTTCCTTTGGCGTTTTCACAAGGCGCACCACTCAGATAATGACATGGACATCTTTACCGCTTTAAGATTTCACCCGGGCGAACTGTTGATATCGTCACTCGTTAAAGCAAGCTGGGTTGTTATCTGGGGCCCATCAGCCATCGCCTGGTTTTTATTTGAGGCCCTAGTAAGCCTGTCTGCTCAATTTCATCACTCGAATATCCAACTGCCCGATCATGTAGATAAGCGTTTGTCGTCTTTTTTGGTCACACCAAAATTCCACACGCTTCATCATTTAGTCGACCGATCCTACGGAGATAAGAATTTTTCGACAATCTTGAGCTGCTGGGACGCCCTCTTTGGAACCAGAGCACAATCACTTTCTAATTCTGAGATTACAACTCAACAAATCGGTCTACCAGAGGGCCGTGACNTAACTTTATCTGTCTCACATTGGTTGCTCGAACCTATAAAACCCCGTAACCTCTTTTTAGCGAANAGACATATCAGTCAGTAAGAAATTAGTGNAGTATTCTCTCTGAACTTATTGTCACACTTGATCCATTCAATACCGGAGACCCCAAATGCATAAACTGATACTCGTTCTTTTTTTACTTGTAACTCCCCTATCTCTTTATTCAGGAGGCCACGAAGAGGGCAAAGAACACGGTGGGA
Source organism: Gammaproteobacteria bacterium (assembly GCA_002727775.1). GTDB lineage: Bacteria > Pseudomonadota > Gammaproteobacteria > Pseudomonadales > Azotimanducaceae > UBA4421. Next base: position 22,539 of record PBUF01000092.1, on the reverse strand, counting down.
AAGAAGCCAAATCCAAGGAACATGGCGGAAAAGAAGCCAAGTCCAAAGAACACGGTGGAAAAGAAGCCAAATCCAAAGAACATGGCGGAAAAGAAGCCAAATCCAAAGAACACGGTGGCAAAAAGGCCCAATCTAAACACGACTAGGTAAAATCAGCGATTGTCGAATGCGCAATCAGACTCTGATTATTGCACAACTAACAACGGTTCTGATTATATTCTTCCTNTCAGGATCGTTGTTACAAGCTAGTGAAGAGCAGACCAGCCAAACTGTCTTTTATGCCGAAGACATAAAAGAAGCCATGAGTAAGCACCTAGCAGAAACGGTCAGCCACGGAGGTATTTTTGACATATACGATGAGATAACCGAAGAAGATCTCGAACTGGTCTTTTTACAGATCCACGACCCTGTCCGCCAGATCGGTGAGGATGTCTATTTTGCTTGCACCGATTTCAAAGTAAAAAATAACGAAGAAAAAGTATANGACATTGACTTTTGGCTAAGAGAAGAAAACGGCTATCTTAAAGTCTTTCAAACTAAGATCCATAAAGAACCCAGGAATTCCCTGATTTACGGATGGTACAAACACCCACGCTACACCTTCGTAAATGATGAAATCGAATATTTATACGATTAGTCATATTTCTCTCAAAATTCAGAAAAGCGCTAATTAACAAACAAATTCTTTCAGTATTCAGGATCGCAAGCGTGGTCTGTGTTAACTTTNACCTAAAGTTCTTATACCACACGCNATGACTCTAAAAGGAGCAGCTGNAAAATTTAAGCATGATTAAAACCAAATTGGGCATTATTGGAGGATCGGGTCTCTATCAATTTCCACAACTACAAAACGCCGAGTGGATTAACATTCAGTCACCCTGGGGAGAAGTTTCTGATGACCTTCTTTTTGGAAAGATAGACGATTTGGAGGTGGTCTTTTTGCCCAGACACGGACGAAAACACCATCTGTCACCCTCCTATATCAATTACCGAGCCAACATAGACGCACTAAAACAGGCTGGCGTCACAGACATCATCTCGGTCTCTGCCTGCGGTTCGTTGAGAGAAGACCTCCCTCCGGGGGCGTTTTTGCTGGTCGATCAGTTCATTGATATGACGAAGTCCCGAAACAANAGTTTTTTTGGTAATGGGATCGTAGCTCATGTCTCATTTGCCGAACCTGTCTCCCAGCGCTTGGTGGATCAGTTAAGCACTGTCATGACTTCAAAAAAAGTTCAATATCAAACAGAAGGTACTTACGTTTGCATCGAAGGACCCCANTTTTCNACCAAAGNGGAAAGCCAACTTTATCGGTCATGGGGCTGCGACGTCATTGGCATGACTAACTTACCTGAAGTCCAACTAGCTCGTGAGGCCGAAATACCCTATGCGACTCTAGCTATGGTTACCGATTACGATTGCTGGCATCCGGACCATGATGCGGTAACCGTTGAGCAAGTCTCGAAAATCATGGCACAAAATACTTTAGTCGCTAAAGAAATTATTGCCGAGTTTGCAATCAAGTTCCCGCAGCATCGAGAGGCTTGTTCTTCAGGAGCCGATACAGCACTGGATGGCGCTATCATGTCAAGCCTGCAATCCTTAGCAACGGAAGAATTAGAGAAATTTACCGCCATTGCCGGTCGTTTATTAAATGAACAGGAAGGCAAGTGAAAACCACTAAAGACCTCATCAGAACAGTACCGGATTATCCTAAACCTGGCATTCAATATAGGGACATCACAACGTTACTTAAAAGCGCTGAAGGCTTTCGTGAAAGCGTCGAGCAGATCGCAGACTGGTGCGGCCAATTCGAGCTTGATTTGATAGCTGGAATCGACGCGAGAGGCTTTATTTTCGGTTCCGCTGTTGCCATTAAGCTTAATTTAGGTTTTGTACCAATTAGAAAAGAAGGCAAATTACCGCACCGAACAATCGCGGAACGATACGAACTAGAGTACGGCACAGACTGTCTTGAAGTACATGAAGATGCAATAGAAAAGGGAATGAAGGTAGTCATAGTCGATGATCTACTCGCGACCGGCGGCACAGCCAAAGCCGCTCATCAGTTACTGCAACGATGCGGCGCAGACATTATCGGTTTGGGCTTCCTAATCGAGCTCACCGAGCTCCATGGAAGAGAAGCTCTTGAGAATCTTGATAGCAAGGTTTTTTCAGCAATCCGTTTTGATGATTAAACTGACACTTTTTTCATTGGCAAAAAACGAGGGAAAGTAACCACATGAATACAATTTTGGTGACAGGAACGAATAAAGGGGTAGGGTTAGAGATCACCAGACNGTTAAGCCTCCGTGGTGATCGAGTAATAGCCTGCTGTAGACGNCCCNTTGAAGCCACTGCTCTAGCCAAGCTAGANGGCGACATAGACATCCANGAGGTATCAGTTGGCCAAGATGAATCTGTTNGCCAATTAGCTAATCGCTTAAANGNNATCNCTATCNACACAATAATAAATAACGCGGGNACCATGGGCCCGGAAGCNAAACNNCAGTCGGTNTTAGATATGGATTTCAGCGGCTGGGCGGATACTTTTAATATAAANNCCATGGGGCCTGTCNGNGTTATGCAGGCACTTCTTCCTAACTTAAAAATGNCCGNGTCNCCGAAAGTTATNACCGTGACAAGNCAAATGGGCGCTTTGTCTTTGGATATGACTTCGGCNCATGCCTATTGCTCNAGNAANGCGGCANTGAACAAGTTCATGAGGCTAGCCTCCATCGACCTAAAACCTGAGGGTATCGCAGTAGGCTTGGTTCATCCTGGCTGGGTTCGAACCGACATGGGGGGACCGCGAGCTCATTTGTCGCCNGAAGAAAGCGCAGCAGGATGCATTGAAGTCACCGATGCTCTGAATCTTGAAAACACCGGGGGATTCTGGAAATGGAATGGTGANACCCACGACTGGTAATCAATACTCACCCAAAATCTNNCTTAGAGGGGACTTTGCTGCGCTCCTCTCAATANCTTTCCNGGAAGTAATCCGGTTGGCTCCCCCATAGAGTAAATCTGTTGGCCTCTTACAAATGTGGCCTCAATTCCAGTCGCATCCTGTAAAAATCGGCTACCGCCACCTGGAAGGTCATGTACGATACGAGGTGTCTTCAACTNCAGATTATCGATATCGATAATGTTGAAGTCCGCCTTCATGCCATTTTTCAAAAGCCCGCGATCATTCAATGAGAAAAACTTTGCAGGCTCGGAAGTCAGCATTCGAACACCTTCTGCCAGACTAAAAACACCTTCATCCTTGACCCACTTCGTCAGAAGAAAGAGGTTGGCACTGGTATCGCAAATCGAGCCTACATGGGCCCCACCATCTCCTAAGGCTTCGATGGTATGAGGATGTCTGAGCAATTCGGAGATCACTGATTTCGACTTACTGGTCGCCGGAATATATATCAAATTCGAGCCATCGTTTCCTAACAAGAAATCGTACAACCAATCAATGGGTGATTGGTTTGCTCGTTTTGCTTGCTCCGCCACGTTACGTTCTGAATCCGGAAGATAATCAATGGGGTCTTCCATTGGATACATGTTACTGAAATTATCCGAGAGCAATTGCACAAAGATATGAGGGTTCTCGTTGTCTTCCGCTAATATTTTAGCTTTGATCAGAGGGTCTTTAAGTTTTGCCATTCTTTCTCGATGCGGCAACTCCTGACATGCCATATAAGTAGGTCTGCGGTAAAAAGGACTCATCGTCGCCGGGTGACCCATTAAGATACCGATTGGTCGCGAAATAACTTGCCCTCTAATGTCTAGTCCCTTGCTTTGCGCTTCTTCAATGCGAATAAGGTGTTGACGCCAGACCTCAGAATTTTCAGTCACCTCTCCAAGAGGACTATCAGTTGCGATCAACGTAAAGGTACCCTTTGCGCCCGTTTGNAAACTGGTCTCTCGTAAAATGTCGAATTCCTGATCTGCATCGGTAAAGTCAGAGATAAACTGTAAAACCTGGCCCTGCTCNCCAGAGAGACAACTTCCNAGCTCTTTCATCTCNTGGGTTGCNGCCTCGTAAGTCGGGACGTTATCTCCTGTACTGCTAAGATGAAGCAAAGTTCGCGAACTCGAAATACCAACCGCTCCAGCGGCNAGCCCTTCTCTAGCNATCCGCTTCATGGATTCTATGTCTTCNTGAGACGCCTCTTCACGATCAACCCCCCTCTGACCCATCACATANACACGCAAGGGACCGTGCGGCAAGAAAACTGCCAAATCAATATCCCGAGGCTTTTCATCAAGTGNGTCCATATANTCTGGAAAGCTCTCCCAATTCCAAGGGATACCNGCGGCAAGAGCGCTNCCGGGAATTTCCTCGACNCCCTCCATCAGCTGAACCAATACATNTCTGTCTTTGGGTTTGCATGGNGCAAACCCCACACCACAGTTNCCGGCAACTACTGTTGTGGTACCCAGAGCAGAAGATGGGNTGAGATGATTNTCCCANGTCGCTTGTCCGTCGTAGTGAGTATGTACGTCCACAAAACCAGGTGTAACGGTTTTCCCAGAGGCATCGACCTCNTGATCTGCAGAACCCTTAACCGTNGGTCTGACCTCACAAATAGTCCCGTCCTTNACCGCTACATCACCTACGAACGGCTCCGCGCCTGAACCATCGACGATANGTCCACCACGAATTATCAAATCATAATCGGACATTACTNTATTCACCTTCCNTAAAAAAATTCACACTCTNATATTGATCTGACNCGTCCCAAAGGGTCTGCAATAACTTCAAGCCAAAAAAGCAAAATAACTAAATAGCTAAACACCTACATCAAAAAGGCGATTAGNATATATGATGNACTAAATNAGTATCTAACTCGAGGAATCCATGCACTCAATCTTAATCAAATTTCATGTCTTACTGTCGACTTTAATCTTGTCTTTCAGTGGCTACGCGGAGCATCACGAATTAAAAAGAGCGGACTACAAGAGCGAAGAGGCCTATCTTAAAAGCATCATGGAAATAGCCATGTCGGCGGCGCCTTCTAATGTCAGCTCTGAAGCNACAATCATGGGAGCAAATGGCGAAATTCTACGGGAAGGNAGCAATGGCTGGACNTGNATGCCAGGTACNCCACCCAACGAGAACGTAAATCCAATGTGCGTCGACAAGGCCTGGCAAAAATGGCTCGACGCCTTTGTGAACAAGAAGCCGTATGACTCAGAGTCAGCGTCTTTTGGAATGTCNTATATGTTGGTTGGCGACGTGCCTGTCGACAACGACGACCCNTATAACACCGATCGTTCAAAAGGAACATGGGTTCAGGAAGGACCNCATCTAATGATTTTGCTCCCTGAAAGTATGATGAAAGATTTTCCCAGAGATCCCTATGCGGGAGGTCCTTACGTTATGTTTGATGGCACCGACTACGTCCATATGATGGTCCCGTTGACAGCCTTAGAGAGACCAGAATAAAGAGGTTAAAAANNCTTCATGCTCCTTAATTAGAATNNTTTTTNGTCTGGTTAGGGAGCAATCTCTTAATCTCATCGTAGACCTCATTCAAAGGGGGCCGGTCGCGAAAACCTGGAACCGCGAACTTNNCTTTGATCCTGCCGTCTGGGGCAATCCAAAAAATACCNGGGTACGGAATACCGTATGCACTGCTANCTTTTTGGTAACCCAAATCACGGACCTGAAAAAGGTTAACGTGTCTTGCTTGTTCATCACGTAATAGAGGAAACCCTATAGACTCTGCTTGATGAAAACTCTTCAGCTCAGGTAATTCGTCGTAAGTCATCGCTGCAAGTTTTAATCCNAAACCTTCGAATCTTTCTCGCCATCCTGCCAGTTGAACNAACTGGCCTTTACAATAGCCTCACCAATCAGCAGAACGACTCAACACAAACAAAAGACCTTGNNTTCCAGANAAGGACTCAAAATCCCTTGNTCGCCCGTCCTGATCTAAAGCTTGGATTTCAGGAGANTCTNCNCCTACCGGNAGNCCCCATGTATCTGAATATTNACTTCCAAAGCATGNGAAACTTATNAATAACAGAGTCAAAAATGCTAATTTTTCCATAATAATAGGTAATCCATATCTTACTGGCTGCTAAGGCTTGCCCTAAATCTACCTTTTCGTTCAGCTGCTTTCGTGGATTTGTCAGCCTCATTCAATCTCTCAAGCGTAACACCAAGAATCCGACCATTGAATTCAAAATTATGCGGATATGGCCCTACCGGAGAGCCCGTGTCNCTACCAACATCAAAGGTCTCTCCGCTCATGGAATAAATCACCGGGACGGTCGCAGGAATTACCTTTTGAGNGACCACTTGTCCATCGACGGATAAATNGGCANNCCCACCTGCCCCAAAACCACCGTCNTGTTTGTAGAGNAGCGAGATCTTGCAAGATCCNGAAGCTAGCGCACGCGCGCTCGATAAGAAAGTCAGCTCGTGACCAAACCAGTTATAGAGGTAGGTTACTCGACCCGCCTCATCNAAGTACAAGCTCCACCCGCCCATGTTGCCACCCTGACAGGCAACAACACCAGTCGTTAGCTCTTTTTCTAACACAAGCTCCGCTGTAATNCTGTGCGATACGTTCTTCAGGTTGATAACCGAATGCTCTGGCATTCGAACATGCGATCGGTTGTAAGTGATCGCCTCGTGGCCCTCTAGAGAGTGAGGCACAGCATATTCCCCTCCTCTACGCGCAGAGGCATCACGTAAAGGATAAACANACATTTTCTCCGCTTCTTGATCNAAGAGTTCTTTAAGANCCGAAAGTCGNNCAGGTTNCGANGCNGCNAGATTTTCCGATTGAGAGAAATCTTCTNCGATATTGTAGAGCTCCCAAACCTCATCCGGACCATCAAACTCAAATCCGGCAAATCGAATCCACGGCAATCGTCCGTGAAAACAAGAAGCGATCCAGCCGTCATGGTAAATCGCTCGATTACCCAGAATCTCAAAGTATTGAGTCGTCCTTTTGCTCGCCACATTAGGTTCTGAAAAACAGTAACGCATACTTACCCCATGCAGCGGCATTTGATTAATACCATTTACTTTTTCAGGTGCTTCAATCTCTACTACGTCTAGGACAGTCGGCAATACATCGATTACGTGATGAAACTGCGAACGGAGATTTTCCTTTCCAGAATCGACGCCTTTAGGCCAAGAAATAGCAAGGGCATTACGGGTTCCTCCAAAATGAGATGCTACCTGCTTCATCCACTGAAAGGGCGAATCTAACGCCCAGGCCCAGCCGACGTTAAAATGGTTTTCGCATCGATCGCTACCAAAGTCATCCATATGCTCCAGTAACCATTCAGGATCTTCGTGTATTCCGTTCTGGAAAGAAGGAGCACTCCAAGCACCATGTATAGTGCCCTCTGCAGAAGCCCCATTGTCGCCGGTCAAATAAATAACCAAGGTGTTATCGAATTGCCCCATTCGATCTAGCGTCTCAAACAGCCGATTGACTTGAGCATCCGTGTGCGCAAGAAAGCCAGAAAATACCTCCATCAATCGGCTAGCAACCGGCTTATAACGATCCGGGTACGACGACCAACTCGGTACTTGTTCAGGCCTAGGCGTGAGTTTGGTAGTCGGAGGAATAATCCCCATTTTTAGTTGTCGCTCGTAAATCTTGGATCTAAGTTGGTCCCAACCATCGTCAAACTGACCGCGAAAAGGGCTGATCCATTCTTCGGAAACATGATGAGGTGCATGAACCGCAGCTGGTGCAAAATAGCAAAAGAAGGGTTTGTCTGGAGCTGAAGCCTTCTGACGCTCTATCCAGAGGATTGCCTGATCCGCTAGATCTTCGGTCAGATGATAGCCAGGATTCTTTAAATGCGGTTCAATTGGCGTCGTCTGATCATAAACAGGTGGTTCCCAGTGGCTGGCCTCCGCCCCGAGAATCCCATAGAAACGTTCAAATCCAAGACCCGTCGGCCAACGGTCAAAAGGACCCGCCGGACTTTGCTCCCAGCTCGGTGTTAAATGCCATTTTCCAAAACAACCAGTTGAATATCCGTTGAGTTTCAGGATTTCAGCCATCGTCGCACTCTCTCTTGGTATTGCGCTATCGTAGGCCGGGAAGCTGTTGGCAATCTCAGTAATACCTCCCATATGAACACTATGATGGTTTCTTCCTGTTAACAGTGAAGCTCTAGTGGGTGAACACAGAGCAGTAGTGTGGAATTGATTGAAGACTAGACCATCCGAAGCAATTCGATCTACGCCAGGACTCGGGATAACGCCCCCAAAAGTTTCGCAACTCCCAAATCCCACGTCATCAAGCATGACCAATAGCACATTAGGTTTACCTGATGCTTGACCAGGAAGCCGCATTCGAACTCCAGAGGAATCCTCGAAAAGGCGCTTGATATCACCCTCGAATGGTTCTGAACCTTTGGGAATTTCATCCATATCTGACTCTTTGGCTAACTCTGCAAACTTACTAAATCGAATGACGACAACAAGCTAATGACTTTCTCGCGTTCTTTTTCTGTCAAATCATTCACCTCCTGAAGCACATCACTTAGAAACACTTTCGCCCCAAGAAGTTTTGCCCAGGTCGATTTAGTCAAATTCAATCTTATTTCACATTCCTCAGGCGCAACACTCACGGCAACTTGACTACGAATAGTCAACCCAGCAGATGAACCATCATCAAAGTAAAAACCGATACTGCCGACTTGCTCACCCAATCTCTTCGGATCAAGCAGCACCCTTAGAGTGGGAACCCATCGTGCAGAGTCGCCAGACAGGATTTCTTGTTCACGAAAGCGATGTTTACGGAAACGAGATAAATCGATCTTCCCTTCGAGCTCTAACGCTCTAGTCAAACACCAATTTCTGATATTCGAAGCGCTCGAGCAGTACGCAACAGCTCGCAGCGCCGACGCGAGACGGGGCCTATCTTCCTNTGGGTCTAACTGGTCATCGAGCACAAGATAGGTGCCTATCTCTAAAGCCCAACGAAAGTCTTCTTCACGCATCGCTTGATCAAACATGCTCCTCGCAGCTTCGCGACCACCGAACGCTTTGATCATCTTGTTTGCTCGTTCCGGCTGAGGAGTTGGGAACAACTTGCTGGAATCCTCATCAAACCAACCGAATAATCCCGTGTAGACCTGTCTAACATGATGTTCAACGACCCCATACAATTGCTGAGTNCGGAAATCTTCTTCATGAATCTCNGGCAACTNAATTCGATCAATCGCCTCATCTAGACTAAGACCTTGATTTGCAGCTCTTACCGTCTGATCCCATACAAACTGAATCGAATCACGNTAGCGAAGTATCGATTTTCTGATTTTTTCTTTTCCAGACATCGGAGGNCCATGCGCACAGATCTGGTGTTCTGCATCAAAGGCCATCAACCCCTCCAGTCCATCAAGCAATATTCGGGGATCCCGGTATTCCTCGCCTCGAATCGCAAAAATATTAAAAAAAGTGGGCCAAAGGATGTTATTGATCGCAAGATCAAGTTCAGGAAACCAGATATTGACTGAATCCGTTGCATCCGAAGGCGCTGGGTNAAATTCAACATCAAGTCCCGCAATTTGGGTNCGATACTGCTCGCTGAAAGTTTGAGTCGCAGGCAAATGTCCTGGGGTGAAGGGCGAATGTGATGGGTTCCTATAAAAGCGCCCCAATCCTATATTTACCAGNCCATCTGGTCCTGTTTCCGGAAGAAGCATGGCAAACTGATGAACCATACCTCTTGAACCACGAGGTCCTANCTCACCACCAAATCGGTCCAAATTTGATTCGATACCCGCATGCCCATAAATCGGAAANTCATCGTCTCCCCGCTCTTCAACAATGGCGGTAGTGCCGGCGACATAATGAAAATGTGTATAAATGCATGCCACTATAGGCAAATCCGTTTCTTCTCGCAGCCACTCTATCGCCTGCTTCATTTCTTCATGACACTCACCAGTATCAATAGCTATGATGCCCTCTGGACCNTCCACAAATGTCTGATTTGATAATCCGTTACCGACTAAGCACCATGCGTGNTCTCCGANTTTATAGAATTTTTCCTTTAATCTTTCAGAATGGTCTAACAGCTGGGAATGAGCAATCTGCCCATTGGNCCCGACTCCCTGCTGGCCCACCCTAAACGCGTCGGTCGATTTACTCATAACAGCTTTTCCTTATCGGCAATCAGTTTTGGCTTCGAAATCTGATGCGGCTACAACCGGGTTGCCGCAGTTCTCGATTGTCTGGTGGGAGGTTAGATTGACAAGTCCTTTAGGTTGTAATCCTTAATGACCCTATGCCAATTTTCAGAGTTGAAGACGAGCGATTCCTCCTCACCTATCAGGGGCTTGTAGGCGTAACGAGCTTCGTTGGGATAAAACTTCGAACGTGCATCAATAGCTACTCCAATCACTTCAGACCGCTCATGAATTCTGCGCTCATCGTAAATGATATCTGCGCTCTCAGCTAAAGCCCCCTTTGCGCCCAAAATTGACGATCTGCGGTGAAAACCAAAAGTCAAAGAAATTCGAGTTTCCGAGGAAGTATTTGCAAACGAACAGTGCAACGCCTGACGATTTACTATGGTTACATCACCTGGCTTACAGTGCAGCGGGACAGCATCAGGCAATCGTTCCCTATCGGGATTTTCTTCCACTCTTTTTTTGATGTCGATTCTGCCCAACTTGTGTGTACCAGGCACTACCCATAAACAACTCTTGGGGCTAGTTGGATACAATTGCACCTGAAAGTTAAAACCGTGGATGCCCTCATCCCATTGTTCCGAATCCCAGTGGGTAACTCCATCCTGATGCCATGACACCGAGCCACCCACTCCCGGCTGTTTTACAAAAGTCGCATCGTTATACGGAACAAAATCATCACCATTTATCGACGCAGCTATCGCTAGCAAATCAGGATGCCCGTAGAGGCGCAAACCAGACTCCATCGTCTGACACATCCCGGACATGATAAAGACCACTTTCTCCGGTAAACCTTCTTTTGGCTTAGGTTGAGACATTTGAATCGGGTGGCGCCCATTTAACAACTCAGTCCCACCCCACGGATCAGATAGGGGCTTTACCAACTGATAGACCGGTCGCGCAAACTCTTGCCCAAAGGCCGCTCTTCCCTTGCCATCCACTTTCGAGCCATTGTCAATTGGCGCTCGATCAAGAAGGTCTGCCATTTCCGCCCTGAGCAGCTTTATCTCTTCTATCTCAACAAGACCTTCAAAAACATAAAAGCCTGTTTCCCAATAAGCGTCTAAAATATGTTTAGAAAGTTTTCCTGATCGGTCGAACGCAATTGGACCGCGGTTACCTAGCTTTGCAGCGCGCGATTCGCCCTGCTCTACATAACGGTCCATGATTTCAGACTGATCTTCTGCGTGTTGTGCTTGATTGGTCATTGGCTTTCCCTGACTCTAACCCTCTTCGCTAAACTCATATTAGCACCCAAATCAATTCTGATACTACTGCACTAAACTCTCCCAAATTAGGACTTCAAATTTGTAATCTTTGGTCTCAGCTATGGATAAACCTTTTAAAGAGCCTCTTCGTAAATCATGAATTTCTGATAGAGTTTAAAAAGAGTGCTGGCGAAAAACCGCGCTCGAACTGTAATGTCTGGACATCCAGACCTCCAAATGGCCTAGGAGATATTCTCGGACCACAAAGCAAAGGGCAAAGAAATATTCGGTTAAGCCAAAAAGCCGTTTAATCACAAGGAGATTAGAGAATGACTCAAGAAGGACAAACCATAACTCGGCGTGCCCAACCTGCTCCAATTGTTTTAGGAGCCGTCGCCTTCGGAAAGCCCAAACCAACCACTCGCGATCACCCTCTGTCATCAGATGAGTCTTGCGACAATCTTTTGAAGTTATTTTATGAGCGTGGCGGTAGAGAGTTGGACACTGCGCGCGTTTATCAGAATGGCAATTGTGAGGGAGTGCTTGGTCGTTTGGAGATTTCAAAACAAATCAAAATCGCAACCAAATACAATCCAAACCTACCAGGATCTCCTGAACAACAGTTAGANGAATCTCTGACAGCCCTTAAGCAGAGCTCAGTGCCCATCTTCTATTTGCACATGCCTGCAACCNAGATCAATCTGGAAGATACTCTGGCTTCCGTTCAGTCTGCTTACGCCGCGGGCAAGNTTGAAGAGTTTGGGCTCTCAAACTTCCCTGCCTGGCANGTGGTCGAGATATCACAATACTGCCAGCGAAAGGGGATTGTCCTGCCCACCGTTTATCAGGGCGTNTATAACGCTCTAAACAGAACNTCCGAGTATGAGCTCGTCCCAGTTCTGCGAAACTACGGGATCAAATATTATACGCACGGCTCCCTGGCAAGCGGCTTTCTCACAGGCAAATACCAAAAGGGCGTAGACCCTGTACCTGGAGTTGACCGGTTCGCGCAAAAACGCCGAATCAAACAATACGAAGAGCGTTATCTAAAGCGTGATGAGATGTTTCTTGCGCTGGATGAAATAGCGACGGCTTCTATGGAAGCCGGCATCGCGACCATTCTCGAGTCCGCGGTCAGATGGACTCAATATCACTCAGCAGCAGATGGAAGCCTAGGTGATGCAGTGTTAATTGGCGTCTCAAGAATCGAACAGCTCTCGCCTATCATGGACGCCTCGGATAACGGGCCTCTACCAGATTCGGTTGTCGAGGCATTTGAACGTGCAGCCGAGTTCGTTAAGATGCGGTCAGAGTATTATCTTCAATACCCTTACCCCAAAGAAGGCAGNCCCTGGCAAAACCGCTTAAGNTAGCAATTTTTCCAATATCANTCTAAACCTGGTCTCTGGTCGCTTTTATTTGTTGAGTATTAAAACCCAACCAGTGCATTCGACCTAGGTATCGTGCGTGTTCAATTTTGATGCAACGGTCGACAATGCTCTGCATACCACCATTCGTTGCAATAGAAACCCCTTCAGCACTTATGACACCGAACTGTAACCAAAGAAACTCCGCGCCTATCGCAACGGCTTCCTCAGCGATCTCCGGAACCGCCCCAGGCTCCCTAAAAACATCGACAACGTCGACCGACCCGGGAATCTCTGACAAATTTGGATAACAAGTCAACCCGAGTATTTCGGTTTCCCTAGGATTCACTGGCACCACATCGTAACCATTACGAAAAAGATAAAAGCCAACGAAGTAACTAGCTCTAAGCTCTTTCGAGGACATTCCCACCACAGCAATTCTTTTCCTTGCCAAGGCAGCTCTTATCACACTCGGATCTTGCCAGTCTTCTAAGTTCAACTCTTGCACGTTTCTACCCTCTTTTTATATCAAAACATTAATTCAATTTATCCAAGCTATTCTTCAAATCTGATATCAGGTCCTCAGAATCCTCAATCCCTATCGACAGTCTGATTGTCCCTGGGCCAATACCTGCATCGAACAATTCTGAATCAGATAACTGTCGATGGGTTGTTGACGCAGGGTGAATGACCAGGCTCTTTGCATCGCCCACATTAGCTAGATGGCTAAACAGTTGGAGATTTTCAATAAACTTTACCCCTTCGTTGCGTCCCCCCGCTAAATCAAAGCAAAAGACCGCTCCCCCACTTCCTTTCAGATATTTATCGGCAAGGTCTCTTTGTGCGGGCGTTGAATAATCTACGTAATGAACCTTCTCCACCCTATCAGAAGCGTTCAAAAACTCCGCTACTGTCGACGCGTTATCAATGTGCTGTTGCATTCTCAAGGGTAATGTTTCGACACCCAGACCAATTAAAAATGCGTTGAAAGGGCTCATACAAGCACCCAAGTCGCGTAAAGTCTCTGCTCGCAACTTCATCAAATAACCAAAGGTACCGAAGGTTTCGTGGAACTCTAGATCGTGATAAGCAGGAGAAGGCTCGGCGACAATCGGAAAGCGGCCATTAGACCAATCAAATTCGCCGGACTCGAGCACGATACCGCCAATTGACGTGCCGTGACCACCCAAAAACTTCGTTACCGAGTGCACAACAATATCAGCTCCCCACTCCATAGGCCGGCACAAATATGGAGTAGCAAAGGTATTATCGACCATTAAAGGAACTTCATTTTCCTTCGCTATTTTAGAAATCGCTTCAATGTCGAGGATAACGCCCGAGGGATTGCCTATGGTTTCTCCGAAAAACAGCTTGGTATTTTCTTTTATCGCACCTTTCCACTGATCAAGTTCGGTCGCTTCGACAAAATCCAAGTCAACGGAAAGTTTTCTCATTAGATGCTTCAGCTGAGTCACGCTTCCACCATATAACGATCTCGAAGCCACGATATGATCGCCAGGCTGAAGCAGCGTGAACAGAGCTGCGCTCTGAGCGGCCAAACCACTAGCAAATGCAACACCCCCAACGGCACCTTCCAGATTAGCTATTCGCTCTTCCAGGGCCCCCACGGTTGGATTCATGATTCTTGAATAAGTATTGCCATACTCTTGCAAATTGAAGTAGGCGGCTGCCGAATCCGGACTCTCGAAGACGTAGCTTGTAGTTTGATGAATTGGTTGAGCTCTGGAACCTGTATTAGCATCTGGTCTTGCACCGGCGTGTACAGAGCGAGTTTGAAACCCATTAAATTCGTTATCGGAGCCCACGTGAAATTCCTCTATAGCCAATCCTCTCAAGGTTACTGTTCACTATTGATTAACCGGCGTCAAATACTGCTTTCCGAGTTTCTNAGAGAACAACTAGTGTAACCAGAAGAAGACACGGTACGCATTGACTAAGAGCACAGATAAAATTGCACAAAGACCCTGAACATTTTTCTCTGCACGCATTACTAAAGAATAAAAAACGACTAATCAGTCTCAGCCTGAGATAAAATTCGTAGCTAAGTAAGCAAACAAAAATCTCTTAAGTCATCATCATGATCCACAAAGTTCTCTCGTTGTTATGTGTCATCTTGTTTCCCTTTGCCAATACGACACAAAAAGATCAAATAACTTGGCCAGTGCACGGCTTAACTGACGCGGAAACTCGACACAGCAACCTCGATCAAATCAATCGCGCGAACGTCAAAAACTTAGGCCTTGCCTGGATATTCGAGACGGGTTCGAAGCGTGGTTTGGAGGCAACCCCAATCGTTGTCGATCAAACCATCTATTTCACTGGCACCTGGAGCAAGGTGTTTGCAAACNATGCCAAAACAGGCGAACCCATCTGGGAATACGACCCGNAAGTTCCAAGATANGAAGGTGCCAANGCTTGCTGNGATGTGGTTAACAGAGGAGTCGCGATCAAAGGCGATTCATTATTTTTTGGCACGATTGATGGAAGACTGATCAGCTTAAATCGCTTCGACGGTTCGTTAAATTGGGAAGTTCTAACAGTCGACCCAAATAAGCCATATACGATTACAGGAGCGCCCCGGATAGTCAAAAACAAAGTCGTTATCGGAAACGGAGGAGCCGAGTATGGAGTAAGAGGTTATATAAGCGCCTATGAGTTAAATAATGGAAAGCTAGCTTGGAGGTTTTTCACAGTACCCGGCGACCCGAGCAAACCCTACGAAAATCAGATTATGCGAATGGCCGCTAAAACCTGGACAGGGGATGTCTACTGGAAAACCGGTGGAGGAGGAACCGTATGGGATTCAATGGCTTATGATCCAGATCTAAATCTATTGTACTTTGGTGTTGGTAATGGCTCCCCGTGGAATCGGCACATTAGGAGCCCTGGGGGCGGCGATAATTTATTTTTATCGTCAATTGTTGCTGTGAACCCGGATAACGGCGAATACGTTTGGCACTACCAAACAACGCCAGGAGATACCTGGGACTATACTGCCACCCAACACATGATCCTTGCCGACATCATCTTTGCGAACAAACCCCGAAAAGTATTGATGCAAGCTCCAAAGAACGGTTTTTTNTACGTACTCGATCGGGAGACCGGGGAACTGCTCTCAGCAAAAAATTANGTNCCCGTCACATGGGCAAGCAGAATAGATTTGGAGACCGGGCGGCCTATTGAAACTGAAAACGCTGATCACTTCGCGGAAGAGCAATTCACTGCACCCGCAGCATTCGGGGGNCATAACTGGCACCCCATGGCCTTCAATCCTGTAGANCAACTTGTTTATATTCCTGCAATNGAGGCTATTCAATCCTACAGTACTGCCTCCAACTACNAACATCTGGAGGGNCCNCANTGGAACNTTGGACAGCAACCAGCAGAAAANAATTTACTCTCTCCCAGTGCNGTTCCTCCNGNTCTTTTTATGGCGGTCTTTAAAAAAATAATGAGAGGACATTTGATCGCTTGGGACCCGGTTAGGGAAGCGGAACGATGGCGCGTGTCGCACAAAACGATGTGGAATGGAGGCATCCTCTCTACTCAGGGAGGGCTAATATTTCAAGGAACCGGGGATGCGAGGCTTGTCGCTTATCGATCGGACAACGGCGAACAACTCTGGGAAGCGCCCACCGATGCAGGAATAATCGCCCCCCCCATTACCTATCAGATCGATCAGGAACAGTATGTCGCGGTGTTGGCCGGTTGGGGCGGTGCGGCAGGCCTGATCTTAACCGACAACGAAAACTCTCTGGGTAAAGGCAGGTTACTCGTATTTAAATTAGGCGGACGTGAATCACTTCCAGAATCGGTACCAGACACCTACTTCCCAAGACCCCCCGGGCGAAGAGGCAATAGCGACTCAATTAGTCGAGGTTCAGCCCTCTATGAACAACACTGCCAACGTTGCCACGGCGCGACATTTGGTCCTAAAAACATAATTAAGGATCTGCGTTATATGGATCAAGCCACCCATGCACTTTTCGACCAGATTGTCCTCGGCGGCATTTTAACCGATATAGGGATGATCTCCTTCAGCGAAGTGCTTGATCAACAAAGTAGCCACGACATACAAAACTACCTAATTGACGTATCAAACGATCTTTGGAGCGAACAGCAAGACAGATCAGAATGGTTCGAATCGCTGAAACTATTTACCTTCGAACTAATAGCCGACATTGTGGGCTGGTCGATCAATCCAAGTAATAACGAATAAACTTAAAGACACGACTGACTGTAAATCTTCGCTTTGGGTGAAACTTGGTTGATTAGGTTGCTCCCATTGTTGAACGTTTTTGTTAACATGCCGGTCTCATTCTGAGTAGAACCGAGTGAGGTCTAGTGAAGATAGGCAGAGGAGGTAGAAGTAAAATGATCCGTTTACAGATAAACGGGGAGCCCGTGGCTCTCACAGTTGAAGAGGACACCCCCCTACTTTGGGTAATACGAGAAAACTTGAATCTCACTGGCACCAAATTTGGTTGTGGCATGTCTATGTGTGGCGCCTGCACTGTGCATGTGGACGGACAAGCGATCAGATCATGCACGACTCCAATTGGTTCATTGGAAGGAAAAGAAATTACTACCATCGAGGGCCTAAATCCAACCTCAGACCCTGAGAACATGAATGTAGTGCAAAAGGCCTGGGTAGAGGCCAATGTGCCTCAATGCGGTTACTGTCAGTCTGGCCAAATCATGTCCGCTGTCGCCTTGTTATCTGTCAACAGAAATCCGACCGATGAGGATATAGACGCAGCGATGAGCGGGAATATATGTAGATGCGGAATGTATAGCCGAATCAAACAGGCGATACATCGGGCGGCAGAGCTGAATAACAAAGAAAAATCTTCTGTAGTAGAAGTCTTTGACCCTAACGANCTTGAAGTAAGGAGCGTGTCATGAGCGTGACGAATATTTCTCGAAGAAAGTTTCTTCTTACTTCGGCTACCGCAACGGGAGGATTGGTTCTCGGTCTGAGTTTCACGAACAAAGAAGTAGCCGCGACTAGCGGACCCACCAAGTCTAACTTCATGCCAGAGGCATTCTTACAGATCACTCCTGATAATCGCGTTATTTTTCAGCTCGATAAACACGAAATGGGTCAAGGAATCCACACAGCTTTGCCAACCATAATCTGTGAAGAGCTTGGAATCGATCCGCGTAAAATAGAAATCAGACTCTCTCAAGTCAGCGAACAGTTTGAAGGCAATGTGCAGATGACGGGAGGATCGACATCTGTTTCATCAAAGTGGACCGTCCTTAGAGAAGCCGGCGCGAAGGCACGCTCTATGCTGTTATCAGGCGCAGCTGAAACGTGGAATGTGGACCCAACCGAATGTCGAATCGACGATGGGGTAGTTTGGAATGGCAAACAATCTTTAACTTTTGGAGAAGTTGCGGAGATAGCTGCCCAACAACCAATACCCGACACAGTTGAATTAAAAGACCATAAGGACTTTCAATATGTGGGTAAATCCATCAGGCGCTTAGATGGAATAGATAAGACTATCGGTACCACAGAATTTGGAATCGATGTTTCGATGCCAGGACTCGTCAACGCGGTCGTCCTTAGGAATCCTCACTTTAACCAAGAAGAATTTACCTATAGTGACAAAGAGGCTGAACAATCCGCCGGCGTGATAAAAATATTCAAGATCTCAAATGGCCTAGCTGTCGTTGCCGACACCTACTGGCATGCCAGAAAAGCCGCAAACCTCGTACAAATAGACTGGCCAAATAAGCTGGGTCCAGATTTGAACTCTCAAAGCATTAGAGATGAGCGATCAAAACTGGCAAAGACAGAAACCGGCGAAGAACTTCAAACTGAAGGTGACAGCAAAGCTGCTTTGAAAGACCTGAACAAAATCATTGAAGCAACTTATGAGGTCCCTTATCTCGCTCACGCGACGATGGAGCCTCAAAACACAACGGTCGACTACAGTGAGGAAGAGGTCAAGGTCTGGTCCCCTACTCAGTTCACAGACGGCACGCAAGCTTTCGTAGCAGAAGCGTTGGACTTGCCGAAGGAGCGTATCAAGGTCTACGGAACTATGATGGGAGGCGGGTTCGGAAGGCGCGCTTTTCCTGACTTTGCGGTAGAAGCTGCAGAAGTATCCAGAGAAATTGGAAGACCAGTTAAAGTAATATGGTCCAGAGAAGATGATACGCGTCACGACTATTATCGCCCCTCTACGTATAACGAGCTTAGGGGTGGCATCGACGACCAAGGCAATATCAAAGCATGGGAACACAAACTAGTNGCCCCAAGTATGGCTAAGAGTATTTTACCGGCCATGGGAGCGCTTGCACCTCAATGGATACCCGATTGGATGATAAGTGCGGTAATTAAAGGGGCTGGTTTTTTACTAGAAAGTAGTGACCCCACCACCAGCGAGGGCTCAGTCGAAATGCCCTATAAAATAGAAAATATCGANGTTAGNCATATCTTCCATGACCCTGGCATACCTTTGGGCCCTTGGCGAAGTGTCGGGCACTCGCAAAATGCATTCATCACTGAAAGCTTTATCGATGAATTAGCGNACCTNGCAGGACAAGATCCTTATCAATTCCGAAGACNCTTATTACGTGAACATNANGACTATCTGAAAGTTCTAGATCTCGTCGCTGAAAAATCGAATTGGGGAAATGCTGGACAAGGGCTACATCAGGGCGTAGCTATACACAAGTCTTTCGGAACGATCGTCAGCCAAGTGGTTGATTTAGAGCTAGTCAATGATAAACCCAAGCTGAAGAGAGTNACGTGTGCTGTTGATTGCGGTACAGCTGTTAACCCAGACCAAGTGGCAGCTCAGATCGAAAGCTCGGTGGTATTCGGTTTGACCGCAGCACTGAAGGGCGAAATCAACATCGAAGGCGGCGCGGTCAAGGAATCTAATTTTCATGACTATCAAATGCTAAGGATGGACGAGACGCCACCAATAGACGTGNATATTGTAGACAGTAATTTACCCCCAACAGGAGTNGGAGAACCAGGCACTCCGCCCATNGCGCCNGCCCTCGGTAATGCNCTTTTCGCAGCAACAGGTAAACGACAGCGCTCCTTACCCTATANNNTAGCATGAGNNNATATGTCGGTTTNNTAANTTAGTAAACGGNAAATTT
The DNA here is from genome assembly GCA_002727775.1 of Gammaproteobacteria bacterium. Taxonomy (GTDB): domain Bacteria; phylum Pseudomonadota; class Gammaproteobacteria; order Pseudomonadales; family Azotimanducaceae; genus UBA4421. The sequence goes on along the minus strand of PBUF01000092.1, from coordinate 2,651 downwards.
AGATTTCTANNAGTTCNGGCAAAACCNATTGATTAAAGAACTCGTCCTGCAAACTCAAGTGAAGCATCTCGATACCCAATTTGCGATATTCGTGAATCCTACTCAAAACTGTTTTTGGTGATCCTATCAAACGGCTTGCATAGCCCTCGTTGGTATCCAATACACTCAGCGGATCTTCTTCATCGCCCCACATTCCTTTAGCGCCAGAAGTTCTGGTTTTACGTTTCTTTACTAGGTCCTCGTTGACTCGACCAAGCATGTTTTCGATTTCATCCCAAGCCTCTTCATCTGTGTTGCGGCACAAAGGCGCTGCATACATGGCAAAACGGACCTTTCGACCAGTGAGACTAGTCGCGCTTTCTACTCGTTCAATAATACTAGAAACCCTTTCCAATGAACCACCATTCAAAAACATCCAATCCGAATGCTTGGCTCCCAACTCGATAGCAGCATCACTCTGTCCCCCCTGAAATACTTCAAGGTCACTTGTAGGCCTAGGTTCCAGCTGCAGATCCTCCGCCCGATAATACTGACCTTCATAATTAAACACCTCGTTTGACCAGGCACCTCTGAGCAATTCAATAAATTCTGCCGAGCGCTGATAACGTTCATCGTGTTCTAATTTGTCAACGCCGTACATGTCAAACTCTTGCATGTTCCAGCCGCTGGTCACATTAATTGCCCATCTGCCTTCGGTAAGGTTATCTATGGTGGCGGCCCATTTAGCGATGCTCGTAGGGTTGAAAAAACCAGGATGAATCGCAGTAATCAAATTCATGTTTTTAGTGCAGGCTGCAAAGAGCGCGGTCATCGCGAGACAGTCTAAGGATGACCCTTCAATTTCCTGACCAGTTCCCCACCATCGTTGAGCTATGAGAAGATCACTTACGCCAAGATTTTCATAGTGCTTAACTAGCTTTGTGGTTAGCTCAATGAGCCCTTCTCCACGCGGAACCGAGAGATGTTTAGTATCTTTCTCAATTATCCGAGTACCCTGAAAAGTGGTCGGCGCCCAAGTACAAGTTCTCATGAAAATATCTTAGAGTACTAGTAGGTCCGCACACTAATAACTCTTGGTTATTTGGTTAGCTCAAGACCAGCCTTGATACCTTCTTTAGCCCACCCTCGCCAGGGTAACGTGAAAAATCGAAAACCTCTCTCTATTAACTCTTTAGAATCCAGTCCGGGAGGCACAAAGTAAAGTCCGGGAACCACCCCCGCATTTATTGATGCTTCAGCTATTCGGTCTAGGGCGTCTTGATATTTAGAATTTGTGTAATCGAGAGCAACGTCCAAATTGATTGATAAATCGGAAGGGCCTATAAGAAGCACATCAATTCCTTTGACCGCAAGTATTTCCTCGATGGCGTCCAAGGCTTCGACAGTCTCAATCATTGGTACCACAAGAAGTTGCTCATTTACCGAATCCATATATTCGCGATAACTCGCAAAGTCACCCCAATCTCCGCTCATGCCCGCAGAACTGCGAACACCATCAAACGGGTATTTGCACCATCGCACCATGTCCTCAGCTTCTTTCGCACTATTAACCATTGGAACAACGATACCTTTCGCGCCCTGATCCAGGGCATAGCAAATTTGATCTGCTCGATTTTCCCCAACCCGAACAATTGGCACACCCTCTGCACCTCGCATTGATCTGATACAGGATCCAAGTTGCTTTATCTCAACAGGAGCGTGCTGAGTATCAAACAGTAAAAAATCGAAACCTGAGCCTGCTAAAAAAGCCACGTCATCGCTAGGAAAAGCAGCAGCACCTATAACTGCGCCACCCTCTTTTAAAATATCCTTTACTCGATTCATCCTGATCCTCTTCCCTCGAATTCTCGATAATTTATCTATAACAGCAAAGAACCGAGATTGATAGGCAAAAGGTCAGTACCCCAATGGGTTTGGGGTATAACCTTCAAACAAATTCCGTTTGAATTTGTGTCCACTATTGAAGTTAAGAAACTAGGCCTCGTTGTCAGCGAATATGTTTAGCAACGAGATTACTTTTCATTACGCTAATATTTGGCATACTCAAAACATCGTATTGGAGAGAGATCATCTGTTATGAGCCTTGTTAAGAAAATTCTGTTAATCGTTTTGGTAGTCTATATTGGTATTGTTGTGCTCTTTGAATCTTGGCTGGGTTATTCACAGCCCCAGGGAGAAGGTATGGTAACCATCAACACAACAAGTGATGAAGGTGCTACCAGCGGACGAGTGGTCTCTTTGCTTAAAAGCAACGAAAACCTTTATATCGCGCGAAATCATTGGCCCAAAAGATGGTACGACCAAGCGCTAGCCAACCCTAAGATAACCGTTGAATCAGCAGGCACGACAACCAATTATTTAGCAGTGCCCGTTACCGGCGAAGAATACAATAGAGTTGATTCAGACAATCCACTCCCCACTTTTTTCAGGTTTCTGACTGGTTTTCCGCCCAGACATTTTATCCGATTGGACCCAAGGTGATTCGTTGCCATAATACAAAGGGGAATCTCATAAGAAGCTCGTTATAAATCGCTTTATAAGGTCAGTTAGCCTAATCATTGAGGAACTGTAGTGGCCGAAAAAACAATCTCGGTACAAGGTGCGTCAAATTCGACTATCTATACATACGGTATAGGTGGTATTGGCGTTGG
>PBUF01000091.1 GCA_002727775.1 Gammaproteobacteria bacterium | reverse complement strand
ACTTCACCTTCCCGGTCATGCCCGAATTGAGGATGGACATGTGGGAGGAGTGCGAGGGGAGATTCGTAGGCCCAGACGAGGGCAACCTACAAACCGATGCCGCACCAATCAGAGGGAGTTGCATAGGAGACGGGTCAGCAAGTTACGATCTTAGAACCAATGATGACGGGAGCCTCACATACACACTAGATTCGAACTTCTCGAGGGAGAATTGGCCCTTGGGCGAAGACGTTTTCGCTGACTTCACCACTTCTCCGGTCCCAACTAATGAAGCCCCTGAATGGACCCTGAATGCACCTGCTAACGGAAGCTGGTTACCTGTCTTCGAAGATGGCCCCAACAAGTTGTCAACATGGGAAGAAATCGCATCTTGGTTTGATGACGAATCCGGAGTAGCGAGCCTGGAGATTTCATGCACCTCCGGACAGAGTGAGGTATCCCAGAGTATTGATGGGTCATTATGGATTAACGTTGATGGGATCACTCAGGTTACCTGCCAAGCCTCAGACTCCTCAGGAAAGACTTCCGGTAACAGGACATGGATAATCGGAGTGCCTGTTTCAATTTCCACATCAAGCCTGCTTCTAGATGAGGAGCACCCCCTGACAATTACCCGCTCCGAGTCATGGGAACCGGAAACTACCGTTCGTCTGGCTTTGTCGCAAGATGGGCAATCAAGACAGGCAATGGAGTATAGTGGACAGAGCACTGGAACTCATGAAGTACTAATGCCGACCCAAGGTATTGTCCCTGGTCCGGTACAGATTTGGATTGAAGTAGTGGTTGGCGATCAGTCTTTCGAAAGAACATTCGATCTTGGAATTGTTAAGGAAAGCGAACCCCCGTTACTCACACTGGGAATGGCCTCTTTCGATGGATGGATGTGGAAGGTGGAAGGNCANTACAGCGATCCAGACGGAGAGGNGGTAACTTTCACAATCGAGATTGCAGATACCGTTCACCAAGTCGAGGTCATGGGAAATACTTGGGAGACTGAATGGGTGGACCTCACGCCTCTCGCATNGGGNGGAGAGTATGACCAGNTGATTATTGACGTGGAGATTACCGGTTGTGATCAGTCTGGGAAATGTACCACTNTTCAGACATCTATAGANACTTCAATGATCGAAATCCCAGAAGTTACGGNCCCATCTGAAGGTGGTNCTTCTGAAANCAGTCTTCCAGCNTCAGGCATCCCCTCACTGTTGNNCGCATTNTCGATNGCTATTTTCTTCAGAAGGAGANCTTAGAATGAGTTTCTCGGGAAGAGTGGATCGTGAGTCTCATGAGGGAGGCCTGCTNATTTCCTTCGAAGGAAGGCCCCCTCGTCTCGGTGCCAGAATNAGAGTTAGNGGCGGTAAGATATTGGGAAAGGTGGAGACTGTNCTAGGCCCCATTGAGTCNCCTCTGATTCACGTACANCCCCTTTACGATGGAATAGACTNGAGGGCATCTGTNGGNTCCCCTGTCGAGATAGCCCCNCGNGAAAANTCACGNAAGAGTCGCCCNAGGGGAAACTATGGTAGAGGAAACAGGAACAATAAGAGCCCNAGGGGNAAATCTGNAGGACGAGGNAGNCATGATTCAAGGGATNGNAAGAGGGGAGGGAATTCCGGAAGAGGGAATAATCACTACAGAAGGGGGANTAAGGGNAAACNGAGGACTTCCGGTAAATCAGGACGGAGGTCACANNGTCCCGGCAGAAGGAGAGGNCCCAGTAGGGAAGGNAGGGGCAAGAGGCGTTAGCCTAGNACCCGAGCATTCTTCATCGAGGGTATTCTGCGAATCTCATGACGAAGAGTGCCGAGATGATATGGCTGGATGCCATAGAANCCAATGAGGCAGGAGATAGGGCGACTGCTCTATCTCTCGCTGAAGAAGTGGTTTCTATTGACGAGAGTCACGCAGATGCTTGGTTTGCTATCGCTCAGTGGGTNCTNCCAGTAGATTCTAGGGGNAAGCAGCANATGCCTGACATGATTCAGTCATCCAANTCCATGGCCGCAAGCAGGAAGGCTGTCGAGCTAGATCCGGATAACGAGCATGCATGGAGGATTGGGGGAGAAATCATANTCGCTCACCTAGGAATGCTNGAANACGGACTAAAATGGTGGGAAGACAGGAAGGAAGTTGCTCCAANTGATGTTCTTCCCTACTTCGAGCAGATTTCCATTCTCATNAGGATGGGTTGCTTCGAGCAAGCTGGGGAATTTCTGGATGTCCTNGATAGAATGGTNGAAAGGCAGCCCAGNAAGTCNCTNGAGACTAGGGCAAAGAGGCTCAGAATAATCTACGAGGAGCAGAGTTCTATGGAGGAGGAGTTGTCTTTCGAGCCNCAGAACAGCAATGATGANTCGTGGGGNCTAATCAGCAGGATGAGGAAGAAGAAGCCACTAACTGAGACNTACTTCCTNCTGATGTTCGTCATGCCAATAGTNTTCTTGTTGGGNTCACTTGNGTCNNATTTGTTCGCAGGGATACCATATGCCACTGTGATTGTGATGCTGANNATTGTCGCCCTGTACTTCGTCGTGATTAACCTCTCNAGGAGGCTCTTGCTGAAGCTNAACCGTCCGGAGTCCTTCCTCAACAGGGCCATNGACACGGAGAGCTCCAGCGGNAAGGTCTGCGTACCCGAAGANATNAGGTCATCCAAGCTCTACACGTACGTCATAGGAAAGAGGACNCCNGCCTTCCAAGAGAGGCTNGGGCTAATCGAGGAGTCGGGGGAGNCNCTNCCACGGAAGTGGAGNCCCTCGGTACCCGAACTCTGATCAGCCACCGCCGCCCTTGTTCTGCTGCGAGTAGTACTGCGCATAGTATTGCGTGGCGTACTGNCTGGCCATNTGCTCATCATAGCCCTGTGCCACAAGCTGCTGCACGTAAGCCTCGACTGGGTCCATCTGCTCCACGCCGCCGAATGACTCCACGGAGTCNTGCTGATCGGACCCNCNGCGCCCTCTCATGAACATCATCGTNACTCCAAGAACNGCAATNAGCAGTAGTGCCNCTATNCCACCAGCGAACANNAGAGTNGAAGTGTCNCCACTACCNTCCTCATTGCCGCCCTGCTCCTCATTGGACCTNGGGACNGTGTAGAGAGTGATCTGGTCNTCGACGACGTAAGCCCCCTCTGTNAGCCTGATGTGNATGACGCCCACGTTCCCTTCTGTTTCCANNTACTTGTGGGANATGTTNAGTGTTAGGAAGTACTGATCNCCGTCGCATAGNCCTTCCTGCCAGTCGAACCTCCCCAACGCCTTCTGNGCTGTCTTGATTCCATCGCTCTTATCGAATATCGAGAGGTCNTCCAATGANGCCTCTACCTTGACGTCNCAATCCGCGCTNGCGTCGTTGTCGACTACGGTTCCTGTGATGTTGATTATGTCAGACTCCAATCCNTTGAATGACTCTCCGTCTGCTGTTGCGATGCTATCGAACTGAACCTCCGGGGCCGCATCTCCGAACATCTCGCCAACTACCTCGAAGAAGACTCTAGTCGGTTCCTCGTTCCTCTGGTCCCTCTTATCGTACACNGTCANTTCAACCATTATGGTGTTCTCTCCCGCNGTCANATTCCTGAATGTGTAGGTCCACTCTACTTGGCTACCAGGCAACTCGTNAGNCTGCACGTTGTCNCCGTCNCCATTTACTGACCAAGTGAANNTTCCAATTCCNGTTCCNATATCGCTACTGTTNGCNGAGGAGAATCNNATGCTAGTGTCTCCGGTGTCTGATAGCCTGACNCGGTACTTNGGGGAGTCGACCATNATCCAGTTGCCGTTTTCGTCCTGCTTTCCNGTCGGTGTCTGCTGATATCCGANGAACTCGACGAAATCGGTGAANGANGAGTCCTCCACTATCTCGATATGNGCTTCNGGAGGCGTGCTGTCAGCGTTGATGTCGTTNGTGTACACAGAGATGTTTGTGATTCGTGTATTCCCGTATGAGTCGTGCAGGAACAACCAGATTCTCCACTCTGCATCGATCTTGCACCCCAGTTCGGCATTCTCGTCTGGGACGCAGAATATGGCTGTCGCAGGCTGCGAGGAGTTCGAGCTGTGCATGTGGTTGTTTTCGCTTCCAAGGGGCTGTCCGTCCCAACCGGTTACTGCCCCACCGTCGGCAGACTCTATCAACCAGTCTGCATGAATCCCGGGCACGTCCGTCTCGAATCCGAACTGAAGTTCCGCGGAGCTCTTGATTGCCTTCCTGGCGTAGGCTCCGGTAAGCACGTCGATGGACTGAACTGCTCCATCAATAGTTAGCTCGAAGCCCTCTCCGGCTATTTCGAATCCATCTGGGTATGGAGTAAGATGGAAGTCAAGGAGGTTAGACAGCATGGCGAAGTTTGGATCTCCGAATGGCTGTGAGACAGCGGGATTCTCTACATCTATTGTCGTGATGATCATCCCTCCCTGCTCAATGTTGCAGGTTGACAAGAGGGCCTGGCTCGGGTTCTCCGAGTCACGGATGATCGTGTGGAAAGTGCCGCCGTCGCTTATCTTACCGCCCTCGGTTCCCCCGGGGGCTCCATCGCTACACACCTGGGGAATATTCTCCGATTTGACCTGATTTAGGTCCAGCGCCGATAGTGCCACGTGCGTCCCACCATTTATTCCTGAAAGGGAAGATGGGTCGATTCCGGACATAATAGGGTGATACGGGTCTATTAGACTCACATTCTCTGAGAGTACCCTGTGGTCAACGGTATCGTTGTGATGGTCCCTCATCACTACGTTCATTCCGAAGGGTAGCCTGTCTGGTGAGTTCGGATTCTGTATGTCGTCGTAGTCAGAGTAGTATGGCCCCAGATGTACCTGAAGAGTCCCTCCCTCCCTCATGAATTCGATAAGAGTCTCAGTCAGGGTAATGTCGGCATTGTCGGGGTTTGGAGTCCCGAGGAGCTCGTAGTAGTCGCCATACTCCACGCTGTAATCCGTCTGCCAAGGCAGCAGGATCTTCGAGTAGTGCTCAAGCCAGTCCTCCATTCCGTAAACGTCCCAGTCCTCCACCTCTAGCTGGGTATATGTCTTGTTCATCGAGGAAAGGTCCTGCTTAACCCTCTGCAGCCTGTTCTGGTCGGTCGGGTTGGAGAGGATCGCGACATCGATGTTGTCGAGGAACTCGATTGAGAAGTATCTCTCGTTACCGGAGTCCTCCCCGGTTTCGATCAATGTGGATTGGAAGCTGATGTTGTACGTGTGGGAGTCGAACCACAGGTCGTAGGGAGAAGTCCAGTTCGCCTGAGACCTCTGGTGCGGGTCTAGAACGAAGGGCCCGTT
>PBUF01000090.1 GCA_002727775.1 Gammaproteobacteria bacterium | reverse complement strand
AACATCGGTTGGGTTGTAATCTCAAAGTAGGATTTTCATATAAGGGCCGACGCTTCCACGTCAGATATGCAGAAGAGTTTCAAGGAGAGCTGGAGCTTGTTGCGGACGGCGAAAAAGTTTTCGCGATGATCCTGGGCAAGGAGGGCGGGGCTGTGTTTGGTAAGGACGTTACCTTTCTGTCGCCAGGCGATTGGATGATCGATTTGATCGAATTGCAGGAAGTGATTAAGTGGAGTCGACGAAGAAAGCAATCGCGGTCTAGTGCTGAAGCCTTCGTTCGAAGGGCGAATGACCTGCCTGATGTCGACACACTCAAAGAGTTCCTGTCCTCTTCTGAGAAAGACTAGTTGTTCGGCGTCTAATTTATAATCGGCGGCAACACGACAAACCAGATCACAAAACCGGCCATGGTTAGTTCGAAAAAGAAGATTAGCCAAAGGCTGTAATACGTCAACCTTCTCGGTCGGATTCTCTCGTCCATGTTAGTTGCCTGTAGCCAAAGAGTTGCGCCACTCTGGATCGGCAAGAATATTGCTGAGGTAAGGCCCCCAATCATAATCAATATGACGAAGTTAGGCGCCATCAGATAGAAAAGGAAAGCGATAAAGGGAAGAAAGCCCAAGTACCAGCGGACGATTGCTTTACGTAGTTTTAGGTTGGACCTGTCCATGAACTGCATCTCGATCAAATAATCAGGAATAAACCGTCCGCCCGCTCCGACTCCTGATATGACTGTGGAAAACAGAATCACGAATGCGCCGATACTAAATAACCACAGAGCCCACTCGCCGAGAGTCTGTGTAAATATATTGGACAAGGTGCCGATTACCGCCTCACTTCCTTCGGGTTCCAACCCCATTTGATTTAAGACTCCAGCACCGAGAACATAAAAGGGCACGGTCGCGCAGGTCACAATAATCAGCCCAAACAAAACATCGGTATGTAGGACTTTCATCCAACCCCTCGCGTGCTTTTCCCAGTCGGGATGGTCACGATTTGAGCCGAGGAAACTTGGATAACCTTTTTCGATCGCCCAATAGGTATAGGCTGATCGATCTCCTGAAGTGGTTCCGGTGTAGCCATAAGCGGATAGCGCCAACGCTGCTAAAGCGATAAAAGCTGAGAAGTCAGGGGTCATTCCAGTAAGTAATTCTCCTGCAGAGACCTGATATTCAGTGAACTGCATTGCAATAGAGCATATAAGAGTTGTGATAGTGAATAAGAGGACCAGTGGCAGCATCAGTGTTTCGATCCACTTGTAAGATCCGGTGCTCAGGATGCCAGCGACAACCACTGCGACGATACCGGTGCACCAAACTCCGTTTAGCTCAATGTCCATGTTAGATAAAAGAAAAGATAGAGCTTCTCCTGTGCCTCCAAATATACCGCCGAGTCCTAGGGTTCCTGGTATGTACGCAATAAGCCCTAGCCAGATTGGCCAAGAGATTCGCCATATGCGACCAGGTAGGCGGTTGATTGCCCTTAAGTAGGTGTCCCCAGATACTATGGTGTACCTTGCAAGCTCGGCCTGAACAAGAGATTTGCACCAACAAGACAGGACCAGCCACCAAAGTAGTGACCAACCTGCTACGGCACCAAGGCTGGTCGTTAGAACCAGCTCTCCTGATCCGATGACGGCTCCAGTAACAATGAGACTGGGGCCTAGGTAGCTTAATCGTCCAGTAAGTGAGGTAGGCGGAGGATGAGCTTCTTCCTCGCGAACGGTATACGGATCTGCGATATTGTCGCTCATGTTCTCTTCTCGCTCCCTGATATTGATAGCCCCTCACTGCTTTTATAACGTGTCTTAAACTTGTTTGCATGTTTTGTCGCTCGATGAAGTCTGGTAAAACACGGTTTTGTGTTACCGAGAGATTAGGATGAGCTCACACACAATGTTTTGGGCGGACGAACCAGATCTGCAACGCAGAGACATTGAGATCGAATTTAGAGGCATTAAATATTTGGGACATCTGGTTGCTCCGCCAAAGGTTGTTGGAGAAAGGCCGTTAGTGTTAGTGATTCACAATTATCAAGGTTTGAAGTTTTTTGATGTGGATGTAGCCGAGTACCTCGCGAGAGTTGGATATGTGGGACTGGCGATTGATCTTTATGGTGAGTACGTGCCCGCTGAGCAACGTTTATTCCCTGAGGACTCTAAGAGGGTGGCAGATTTTCAAAAACTTTGTTTTGACGCGATGGTGAGACTGGATAGTGACCACGAATTTTTTCGNAGCCTAATTGAGAGTTGGTTGAAGATAGGATTNNAAGATGAAAGTGTTGACTCATNGGNCGACCCTGCGGCNATAGGTTACTGTTTTGGTGGNGTGGCTGTTCTNGAGGCGGTCAGAGCAGGATTAGGTCTTAGTGGNGTGGTTTCTTTTCATGGGCTATTACAAACAGGGGAGGATCCTAATCCCGCNCANTTTGGGGCNGTCCGNCCACCTGTGANATNTTGTGATAATCATTACAACACGAAAACCGTGGTGTTGNTTGAGAACGGGGCTGAGGATCAACTGGTGCCANACCAGAGCAGAGAAAGGTTTTTTANAGAGATGGATGANGCTGGTGTCGATTGGGTTTTTCATCATCATGCCAAAACACCTCATGGTTTTGCGTTGCCGCCTTCTTTGGGNCCACCCGGGAGACTTTANGAGCCTGCCGANCGAAGATCGACACAAAATATGCTTGCGCTATTCAGGGAGATTTTTCCTGAAGTTACCCAGAATGCCGTCANGCAAAATGCGGCTGGGACGATTATCCCCTAGCGGGTTCTTAATCACCCAAGAATTGGATGCGTACTTCTTCTTCTGGGTTACTTGTGGTTGCCAAGATAGTCATTGACTAGTTTGATTTGCGTCTCATTGACCAATAGCCCGGTTGTTATGGGCGTCAATATCACGGTATCTTGGTNCCNAAGCCGATTGATAAGGAAAGGGAACTATGAAAATTGGAGTGTTTGCGACGTTCATGTCGCCCATAGCGAATACACAAATGATTATGGATTTNGGGCGNCGCGCAGAAGATATAGGNTTGGACTCTGTTTGGTTAGGNGANCATGTTGTCTTATTCAATGAAATGGAGTTTCCCTACCCGGGCTCNCCNGATGGCAAGATNCCTGTTCCGGAAGGCGGTGGTCTATTGGANACGGTNGCAACNTTTGGGGTGTTGGCTGCAGCTACCACCAAATTGAGACTTGGTACCGGAATAGCNTTGGTGCCTCAGAGAAATCCGATATATACGGCCAAAGAATTTGCGACCNTAGATTACTTGACTAATGGNCGAATGGATNTAGGAGTAGGNGTTGGNTGGTGTAAGGAAGAAGTGATNGCGTGTGGCTACGATTGGTCAACCCGTGGAAGACGCTGTGATGANTTTNTGGAANTGTTTCAAAAACTGTGGACTGAAGATGAAGTGTCTTANGAGGGAGATTTTTTATCGGTAGAAANAGTCCGTTTAGACCCAAAACCTGTCCAAAAACCTCACTTGCCAATCATCGTTGGCGGTTACGCTNANGCGGCTTATCGAAGGGCCGCGCGGTTTGGAGCGGGTTGGTATGGTTTCAATACAGATCCAGAGGCGTCCTTAAAAGCCATGAACCGACTGGATGGNTTTTTANCTGAAGCNGNTCGGGAGNGAGGGGACGATTTTGAAATAATCATCACGCCCCCTTATCAAGTTAACGCNGAAATGATTGAGCANTANGCNCAGATNGGNGTTGATAGGATTGTGGTGCAGTTAGGCGGTCAANGNCCAGAGCAAATCGACAAGCGTTTTGNGATGCTTGAGTCACTNGTTCGCGAATGTGGCTAATGNTCNGATGTTCGTCGAATTATGGGTTTAACGATAACCCGGTTGACGCTTGGCGTCCTCGGCTCTCAGAGAGATGAGGCCTCCTATGATAATGAGGCCTCCGCCGAGCCAGACGAATAGATCCGGAAGCTCACTCCAAATCAGCCAGGACGCCATCGTTGCCCAGATCAAATTCGAATACTCGAGAGGCGCGATGGCCCCTGCCTGGGCATATTTATATGCTAGCGCGGCAAAGTATTGCGTCAGCGCACCAAATAGAGCCATCAAAATATAGAGTGACCACTCTGCTGGACCGGGATCTATCCACTTACCATATACCAGCATGCCCGCGACCAAAATACTGATGGGGGTGGTGTAGAAACCGAGAACCGATGGGTCGATTTTGTCGCTCAATTGCCGATTGGAAATACTTAATAGCGCCCAGCAAACCATTGAACAAAGAATCGCGATCATTGCGGGTTGTATTTCGAATTCGGATGGATTGAGCATGATCAGGACCCCGCTAAAAGCGATGCTAACCCCGATCCATCTCTTGATTGCGATGNGCTCTTTTAGGATTACGTTGGCCGCAAGCACGATCAGNACNGGTGAAATGTAAGCCAGCATCAGAGCNGTTACCAGGTCCAGATAGGCTAAACCGAAGAAGAAACCAAATTGCGCTCCAACGGTCAGTAGGCCTCTGTACANNTGCCAACCCCANAGCGGTCTAGCTAGCTGATTGGTTGTTTTTTGCTGGAAGCATATGGCGTAGGCAAAAGGAATNGCGAAGAGCGATCTCAGAAAAACGATCTGTGCGGTGCTAAAATCCTCTGTNAGCAGCTTNGCTATTACGTCTATACTGGCAGCAAATAGCATGGCCAAGCACAAGTACCAGGCCCCTGCGCGATGATCGATTGATTGAGTTGAGGNAATTCCCATCGATTAAGTTGNTTGNCTCTATTCTGGNTTTAAAAGGGCAACGATCATAACGTAACCTGCTTAGAAACCGATAGAGAAAGCAGTATCNGTTTAANACTGCGNAGAGGTAATTGCCCGGTGTTATNTTTGGCGATTNGNAATTCGCNAGAAAGGAGTTAAAAATGGACATNGAAGAAGGNACGGTNAAAACGGNTCGTCACACNAGTGGTTANTTAGCTTGTGGGCCATCTTCAGGACCGAGAATCTATTTTGTGCACGGGTGGCCTGAACTGTCTCTCAGTTGGAGGCATCAGCTCTACGCTCTTGGAAATGTTGGTTTCAGAGCAATTGCTCCTGATATGCGGGGTTACGGAAAATCCAGCGTCTACCATTCTCATGATGATTACGCGCAAACAGAAATTGTCAAAGACATGCTTGANCTNCATGAGGCGACGGGANATGGNAAGGCTGTNTGGGTAGGCCATGANTGGGGGTCGCCGGTAGTATGGAATATGGCATTACACCATCCGGAAGTCGTTCANGGTNTNGCGAGNCTTTGCGTTCCCATGGGGTTTGAGGAGGGNGTTGANGCTTTGATTCCTCACGTGAACAGAGATATNTATCCTGAAGCTGAATANCCCAAAGGTCAGTGGGATTATCAGTACTTTTATCAAGAATCATTTGAGGNGGCCCAGAACGAGATGGAAGNAGANCCNTATCGGCTGGTGAAGGCTCTNTTCCGNAAAGGTAGNCCCGAAGGAGTGGGTAAACCGGCAGGTACNGCGGTTACTCGGAAAAATGGTGGTTGGTTTGGANAGGATGGNCCCCCCGATCTGCCGATTGANCTCGACGTGGTTTCTGCCGAGGATGNAAAGACCTTTGCGGCGGCGCTCAGCCGAAACGGCTTTTTTGGTGCCAATTCGTGGTACATGAATCACGACAAGAACTATGAGTACTCACAAGAATTGTCGGGAGACAAAAAATTGGANATGCCTGTTCTCTTTTTCCACGGCGAATACGATTTCGTTTGTCAGACGGTTAATTCAACTTTAGCNGAACCAATGCGGGAAAATTGTCCAAATTTGGTTGAGATATTTATCAAATCTGGGCACTGGATGGCGCAGGAAAAACCAATGGAGGTTAATGCCGGCCTTATGAAGTGGCTGNCNGGAACCGGAGACTACTGGGTTAACTAGTTGTTTCTAGGTTCTTAATCGATTGAGTCGATTCAGNTCTGCGTTGATCGTACCACCTGTCAAATTTAACTAACAAAGGTGGTAGGAAAAAGAGATCCAGTATCAAGGCCATTACGATGATTGGCGTAAGCATCTGGGCGACGCTCTGAAAATATATGGTGCTGGAAAAAACGAGGATACAAGTTCCGATAGCCAAAGCTAAGGTGGTGATTGTGATCGCAGAGCCCGCTCGTTCCAGAGAATATTGGACTGCCTCTTCTGGAGTTAGACCTTCTTTCTTTGCGCGAATGTATTTGCTCANGACGTGTACCGAGTCGTCAACCACTAAACCTATACTGATCGAGAAGAGCATCAGAATATAGGGNCTTANCTCCCCTACTAATAANCCCCAAACACCGAAAACGATGGTGGCGGGGAATAAGTTTGGAATGATACTTAGAAGGCCATAACGCAAACTTTTGAGCCCGATTATCATCGTCAACGTGATGAAGGCGAAACTCAGACTGAAACCTTGTAACAGTTCTACTGTGATTTTTGTGTTGAGACGGGCAAACAGGATGCTGTTGTCACCGTGAAGGACCTTATATTTTTTCGAGATGTTATCCGCAATCCAGGCGTCAATACGCTCATTAAAAGCGATTAGCTCTCGGTTAGAGAGGTTTGATGTGCCAACGATAAACCGGACTGCTGAATAATCCGANTTGAAAATCGGTTGTAAGCTTGGCTCTATTTCCTGAATTAGTTGATATCCGACCAGGTAATCGATGATCTGGAGTTGGTCCGTGGGCAATCTGTCGTAAGCTTCGTCGTCGTCATGTTCATCTTTATTTCTGCTGCGCAGGTAGTCGGTGTAGGTTGTGACGAAACTAGCCTCNGGTTGTTGCTCCAGCCATATTGCCAGCTCGTTCACTTCTTGCAGAAAGTCCACCTGCGTGATGCCATAATATTCATTGCTGTCGATGCTNTAGGCTAGAGCTTGATCGTTTCCGATCTTTTCCTTAAGTAACTCGTAAACNAGATGGAAATCCGAATCCTCATCGATGAAGGAGAAGCGGTCAAAGTCGAGTTTGTTTAAAGGNAGTAGAGCGAGAGTGCCTANGATGATGACGGCGCCCACTCTAAAGGTTAGGTTTCCATGATTTGCGACGATTTTTTTTATTTGCTCAATGAAGGCTTTGACTCCAAGAGGACGAGGTATTGTTTTAGTCGGCAGTACGAGAATCAAAGAAGGTAACAAGAAGACNGATATCACGTAAGCCCAACAGACGCCGATNGCAACAAGATTGCCAAATCCGTAGATGCCTGGAGATGATGAGTAGTTCAGNCTTAAAAATCCCATAGCCGTGGTGATGGTCGCAAGCGTTATGGGCCGTAAATTGATCTCGAGGCTTTTTCTCATTGAGTCGAGCTTAGCCAGTCCTTGATGTAGACCTTGAACATAGGCGGCCAAGATATGTATCCCGTCTGCTATTGCCACAACTACAACGACTAAAGGACCAAGAGCAGAAATCTGATTTAACGGAATCCCCAACCATCCGTAGGTTCCCAAAGTAGCGCCGAAGGTCGCCGCTGCGATACTTAGAAGAGCGATCGAAAAAGAGAAGGACTTCAAGCAAATCCAAAAAAGGGCCAGGCCGAGGCAAAAAGCGATAGCGTATAGTGAATTATCCGCTTCTCGCGCCTCAAGGCTTGCCTTTTCAAACAAAGGCCCTCCGACTGCATAAATTTGAGTATTAGGGTATTTGGCTCTCAGCGAGTCGCGAAGGTTAAGGATGGAGTCCGCGACCTCAATCCTCGATTCCTGAGTGTCTTCGTTATCCTTGTAGCGAATGTTNGCTAGTGCGAGCTGACCATCAGAAGACAGTATGCTCTTAGTCAGGTCTTCGTCCGCCAGCGCGATCGTTTCTATCTCNTTGATCTTTTCTTCATCGACCGATTCGAGCGCGGGAACCAGATAATCTCTTCCATAAGACTCCTGATCAATTGCGCTCATACGAAAATTGATAAGCGATTGGACTGAGACNGCATNTTTAATTTGAGCGAAACGACTGTTCAGCTCAGCCATGGCGGTCANCGTTTCTTTGTTGAATACACTCTGGGAGCCGGATTTAAAAGCAAAAAGCACGCCNGTGGTAGGAGGGAAGTCTTCGCGAGCTTGTTTAACTTCCTCTCTATAGGGATCATCCTCGCTCAGNAGCGTTTGGTCGGTAGCTTCCATGGAGGCNTGCTGTGCTCCAAAGCTCATGAAGACCGTTANGATGAGTGTTGTTAGCGCAAGGAGGTAGCGCCGGGCTATGAGTTTCTCGACCCAATTTTCCATGCTTTTATTTAATCTGTTAGTGAAAAAAATCAGAAGCAAGGTATCCTAAACCAGTGCTAACTTAATTTCACATGGAAAATTTATGAAGGCTTTGAACATTGCGGTTTTGTGCTTTTGGCTTTTATTGAGTTCGGCTTCNTCGGCNNATTTAACCCAGAGTGCGAAAGATTTTGCTTTGCTAGACCACACGGGAAAGTTTCATCAACTNTCCTANTACGGAGACCAGCGTGGGGTTGTTATATACAGCCACGGGGTCGAATATTCTGGCGCGAATTCTGACATCGATCGATTCGAAAAGCTTCAATCCGAATATAGTGACGATCGAGTTGTGTTTTTCATGATCAATGCTTTCTCACAGGATTCACGCGATTCAATCGCAGAGCAGATGAAAGATAAAGAGGCGCGAGTGTCTGTGCTGCTGGATGAGACGCAGATCGTCTCTCGAGATCTTGATATCACGAGGTTAGGAGACGTTTTATTTATTGATGCCGAGAATAGACGGGTGCTTCATCGCGGGGGCATAGATGGTTTGGAGGCATCGTTACAGAAAGTGATTGCTGGTCAAGATCCTGAGCCCAATGGAAAGCCAAGCCCAGGCCCTAAGATTGTGTTTGAGTCATCACTTGCTGAAAAAGACTCGGTATCCTACACCGATG
>PBUF01000089.1 GCA_002727775.1 Gammaproteobacteria bacterium | reverse complement strand
GAAACCTTAGAACGTCTTAATGCTGTTCACTCTTCCAGGCATGTTTTTGGTAAGAGGCCCGAGATGCCTGAAGAGATGGCAAGCCGTCTGGGTAATCAACAGGCGGCGACGCAGGACGCAATTCACCCGGTAGTTATTGAACACCCTTTGTCTGGTAAAAAGTCTCTTTATGTTAATCCTGGATTTACGCTCCAGTTTGAAGGCTGGACGGTGGAAGAGTCTGAACCTCTGTTGAGGTTTTTGTATGCTCACATTACCCGACCGGAATACACCTATCGACATCGATGGGAAGATGGCTCNATGGCATTCTGGGACAACAGAGCGACCTGGCACTTTGCCATTAACGACTATCATGGAAAAAAACGACTGATGCACCGTATTACGCTGGACGGCGAAGCGCTCCAGGCTGCAGTCGGGTAGATCTTTGGCTATTTCCGGAAATCCACCTGACTTCACCAAGAACGTGGTTGGATATTGCGACCCATTATCAGTTGTCGCGGGTAACACGATTCGATTTAAGCTCAGTAGCGAGTCTCCAGGATTAGCAGATATGGTCTTGGTCCGTTTGATCAGCGGTGACGATAGGCCTCACGGCACGGGGTTGATTGAAGAAAAAGTATCCGTGGATCTGCCAGATAGNATTGAACTGAANTATCAGGAAGTTGTTCCNGGATCGTATGCGGCCTTCACAATGCCTGNTGCTAAGACTCTGGATGTGGAATTTTATTTTCTGCCGACATTAGTGAACGAATCACCTCAAACTTTATTTCATTTCGGTGGTTTGCGATTTTCGTTCTCCGAGGAGGGATGCACGCTCGATAACTTAGGTGTCGTTCACCACTTAGNTGTCGTTCCCAAGATAAACCGCTGGCATAAGGTCAAAATATCTTCATCTTTGAAAGAAGTTAGGATCAGCTGTCTTCCGCAGGGCCCAGGGGAGACTGAGAAGAGCGCTAACTGTGAACTGTTAAANGATTTATCAGCTGAGCAGGGACAATGGTACCTGGCTTGTGAGNAGCCCGGGAAACAACATTTCAACGGAAAAATCGATGGGTTCGTGGTTAAAGAAGCCGATGGAATATTGAGCAGTTGGGATTTTTCCAGAGACATTTCAAGCGACAGGGTTTCCGACACTTCGGGTAATGACCATAACGGATTCTTGAAGCAAACCCCTACTCGAGGAGTTAAAGGAGTTTTATGGGATGGCAGCACACAATATTGGAAGGACAACCNTAGTCATTATAGCGCNGTTCATTTTCATCAAGACGATATGACGAACGCAGATTGGGATGAGACCTTTGTTTGGGCCGTCCCAGCTGATCTGCCNAGTGGTCAGTATGCTTTGAAACTCAGTCANGATGATAGCGAAGACTACGTCATGTTTTTTGTTCGACCTGGGTCAAAGACNCCCAAGGCTGACGTGCTTTATCTGGTGCCCACTGCGAGTTACNTAGCCTATGCAAATCACCGCATGAACCTGGGGGAGGGTGGCGGGATGTCTTCGATTTCCAAATCGGTGGTAAGAAACAGCAACGACGCTTANTTGCTAGATCATCGCGAGNTCGGNTACTCGCTTTATGAGCACCANGATGATGGATCGGGAGTTCATTTTTCGTCTCGACACCGACCTATTCTCAACATGAAGCCAAAGAATGGGACCTGGGCNTTTAACGCGGATACTCACATTACAGCTTGGTTGGAAACTCGAGACGAGGGTTTTGANGTCTTGACCGACGAGGATCTGCATAACGAAGGNCAAGATGCACTGGAAGATTATCGAGTAATTCTAACCGGGACTCACCCTGAATATTGGTCTACCGCAATGCTGGATGCGTTAACCAGCTGGTTAGAACAAGGTGGCCGGTTGATGTATATGGGCGGTAACGGGTTTTATTGGCGAATNGCCTATCATCCGGAAGACTCNGGAATTATTGAAGTNAGNAGNTCTGAAGATGGTGTGCGCGCNTGGATAGCACCAGAAGGAGAGTATTACCATCAGTTCACAGGAGAATACGGGGGCCTNTGGAGGCGCTTGGGTCGACCACCTAATCAGNTAGTGGGAGTAGGTTTTGCTGCCCAAGGCTTCGATGGTGGCACTTATTATCGAGTTAAACCTGGAGCGCTAGACGCACGGGTGAATTTTATAGTCGAAGGCCTCGATACCTCAGAAGACATTTGGGGNGATTTCGGGAACCAGGGTGGCGGNGCCGCCGGTGAGGAAATAGATCGATGGGANGANTCAATNGGTTCACCTGCCCACGCGATNGTTTTGGCGAGTTCTGAAAATCATAGGCCCGGGATGTTGNGAGTTAAAGAAGAGCTATTTTCTTTGCCTGCTCCAGAGAATGATTCNAGAGTGAGAGCAGATATGACTTTTTTTGAGACTGCTTTTGGTGGAGCAGTGTTTAGTACTGGTTCAATTTCTTATGCAGGTNCTCTGGCTCATAACGATTATGACAATAATATTGCTCGAATAACGAACAACGTGCTTGACCGCTTCATAGACCCGAAGCCTTTTACGTTTCCAGACTAATCTATCAAGTCAACCAGGTTCTCGAAGAGCGATAGCGATTCAGGATTTGCCAGGGCAGAGGTGTTTTTTACCTCCCGGCCATGTACTTTATCGCGAACTGCTAATTCGGCGATTTTGCCACTCATAGTCCTAGGGATATCAGCGACGGCAATAACTTTTGCTGGAACGTGTCTTGGGGATGCATGNTTTCTGATTCTCAATTTGATTTGGTCGATCAGATCGCCAGAGAGTTGAACGCCTTCACGCATAACCACGAATAAAACCACTCTTACATCACCGTCCCACGATTGGCCTATACAGACTGAATCGACGACCTCGTCAAATACCTCTACCTGCCGATAGATTTCAGCTGTTCCTATTCTCACGCCGCCTGGATTGAGAACCGCGTCACTTCTTCCGTGAATAATGTAGCCACCATTGGCCGTAATCTCTCCGAAGTCGCCGTGTACCCATATGTTTGGGAAGCGCCTGAAATAGGCATCAAGGAATGAGTTATTGTCCGGATCATTCCAAAATCCGATTGGGCAAGAAGGAAAGGGAACCGTGCAAACAAGCTCACCCTTCTTCTCTTTGATTGGATTTCCACTGTCATCCCAGATATCTACAGCCATTCCTAAACCTGGACTTTGTAACTCTCCCGAATAGACTGGGAGGTTCGGGTTCCCCAATATAAAACAGGAAATCAGATCAGTTCCGCCGGTCATTGAGACGAGGTGTAAATCATGCTTTATTTTCTCGTAGACGTACTCAAACCCCTCTTCTGTTAACGGTGAACCGGTGCTAATGAGACAACGCAATGAATTTAGTTGGTGACTTTCTACTGGGGAAACCATCTCTTTTTGCGCGTTGCTTAGAAACTTCGCGCTAACCCCAAATACTGTGATTGACTCCTGGTCGATGAGATCAAAAAGCACATCAGGTTTTGGGTGAAAGGGAGATCCGTCGTAAAGAGTTATCGTGCATCCTGTGGCCAGGGCACTCACCAGCCAGTTCCACATCATCCAACCACAGGTCGTGAAGAAAAACAGATTATCGTCTGCTCTTAAGTCAAGATGCAGTTGATGTTCTTTTTTGTGCTGTATAAGCGTGCCGCCTTGCCCGTGAACGATGCATTTTGGCTTTCCGGTGGTTCCAGAGGAATACATGATGTAGAGAGGATGATCGAAGGCTAGTTGTTCAAAATTGATAGCAGGGCTTAAGGCGCTTGGCCAGTGGCCCCAGTTAGTTTCTTTTGATTGAGCCGCTTGAGTATCTTCTAACACTGAGACCCAGACTATGAGCTCTATTGATTTAACCTGTTCCACGACTGACCGAACTTTCTCTTTAATATCGATTGTTTTGCCAGCGTAAAAATAGCCGTCGCATGCAAATAAAACTTTCGGCTCGATTTGGCCAAATCGGTCTAGTGCACCCTCGATGCCAAAATCAGGAGAGCAAGAGGACCAGACTCCTCCAAGAGATGAAGTCGCCAGCATGGCGACTACAGTTTCGATCGTGTTGGGTAACCACCCCGCGACTCGGTCACCGATTGAAATGTGGGCTCTTAGAAAGGATTGCAGGTTGTTGGTTTCTAGATAGAGTTCTTCATAGGAGATGGACTTACGCTCCCCATTTTCAAGTATGGAGACAAAGGCTGTTTTACTCGATCGGGTGCTGAGCAAATTTTCAGCGTAATTGAGTTTGGCTTCGGGGAACCAGCTTGCCCCTGGAAATCGATCAAGATCTTTTACGGCTATATCGCCCTTTTGACTTGCCTTTAGTTCTGCAAAGTCCCAATAGGCGGCCCAAAAGTCAGCGGGATTCTCTACGCTCCATTGATGCAAAGCGTCATAGTCATCAAATGAACCAGCTCCTTGATCGGCAACTTCATTAGTGAACTGACTGAGCAGACTATTCCTGACAGTTTCATGCGTTGGGGACCAGAGCTTTTCACTCATCTATCGAATCTGTCTAAAACAAGCTTGGATTTCCTCAACGTAGACACTCGGTTGTTCGAATGCTGCAAAGTGACCGCCACTTTGTCTGACAGACCAGTAAAACAACCCCGTGTAGAAGTTTTTGGCAAAACGTTCACTGGTCCTGAATATCTCACGAGGAAAATCGGTTCCTCCCATCGGGGTGGTAATAGGTTCGGCTCCGAGACCGCCTCCAAAACTTTCCCAGTAGATCCTCGCCGATGATGCGCCTGCTGCATTCAGCCAGTAGACCATTATGTTGTCTAGCATTTCATCTTTAGTTAGAACGTTTTCGGGATCGCCGTTGCTGTCGGTCCACGCCCAATACTTTTCGATAATCCAAGCAGCCAGTCCCACAGGTGAGTCAACTAACCCATAACCGATACTCTGTGGCCGAGTGCTTTGTTGTTTGGAATAACCAGAATCCCAATCTTGATAGTACTGCCACCCTTCAAGGGCCTTTTTTTCGATATCAGTAAGATCTGTGGCATTAGAGTCTGGAGGCACAACAACCATGTTCAGGTGAATGCCCTTGCAGTTCTTATCATGTCGGGCAACCCAGGAGGTGACTAGAGCGCCCCAATCTCCGCCCTGAGCAAAGTAACTGTCGTACCCTAATCGACCCATGAGCGTGACCCAAGCCGTGGCTATTTTATCGACCCCCCAACCTGTTGAAGTTGGTTTGCCGGAAAAACCGAAGCCTGGCAAAGACGGTATNACCAGGTGGAAAGCATCGTCAGCGCTTCCTCCGACACTCTGCGGTTCCGTCAGTCCCTCGATCACCTTGAGAAATTCGACGACAGACCCTGGCCAGCCATGAGTCAACAGGAGCGGTTTGGCATTTGCGTTACTCGATTTGATATGCATAAAGTGAATGTCGACCCCATCAATTTCGGTGA
Source organism: Gammaproteobacteria bacterium (assembly GCA_002727775.1). Classification (GTDB taxonomy): domain Bacteria; phylum Pseudomonadota; class Gammaproteobacteria; order Pseudomonadales; family Azotimanducaceae; genus UBA4421. Next base: position 16,986 of record PBUF01000089.1, on the reverse strand, counting down.
CTAGGTTTTCATATCTATTGAGGCGGGTCTCCAACCTCTTGAAATCATATTTTTTCAACCAGTAGTCGGTCATGTTTTTCATGTAAGCTAGAGGCACGCCCTGACTCCAGTCGCCAGTTGTCTCTTTTTCTGGGAATCTTGAAATTTCTAGCCTGGACTTCAGCTTTTCAATCTCTTCATCAGCGACGATGATCGTGTAGGGTCTGATTTCACTCATCCTTTATATCCTCCTCTAGCTAAAGTGAAGCGCAGATGTGGCCCCCATCTACGACCAAGATGGATCCCGTCATGTAGCGAGAGGCATCGCTTGCAAGTAGTAGCAGTGGGCCGTCTAAGTCAGGAAACTCGCCCGTTCGCCTCATAGGTATGCCCTTAATGAATTCGTCTGCTATATCGCTTTCGAGTAGTAGTCTGCTCAGATCAGTTAAAAAATAACCTGGCGCTAAAGCGTTCACACGAATATTGAATTTTGCGGCTTCGAGCGCCATGACCTCTGTCATTCTTGTCATGCCACCTTTACTCACGGCATAAGAAAATTGGCCTTTAATCGTTCTGGAGTCCGTTATTGAGGAGACCATGATAATATTTCCAGACTGCTGCTTATGCTCCAGCACTCTTTCTGTGTAACGTTTTGAGATCATCCAGGCAGATTTGAGGTTGGTGTCGATAACGTAATCCCAATCTTCTTCCTCTGTGGTTTGGTAAGTCTTCGCTCCAGCTTCAACTCCAGCGTTGTTGATCAGCACATCGACTCTGCCATGCTTTTTGTAAGCTTGGTCCAAAAACTTGTTGATGCTTTCAGAGTCGTTGACGTCAAGGGGTAAGGCTTCTGCTTTGCCACCTTGCTCGGTAATTTCTGCGACTCGCCTTTCTAATTTATCTATTCTTCTGGCACCAAGAATTGTGGTCGCGCCTTTGGCTGCGAGTGTGCCTGCGAAATGATGGCCAAATCCAGAAGAAGCGCCAGTAATGGCGATCACTTTGCCTTCGATGTCAAAAGGTTCTATCAAACTGTTGTCTCTTTCGCTAAATTTGCTTAGTAGATCAGATTTAAGGTGAGCGGTGCAACGAGTAAAGTAGTTGCGAGGAGAGCTTAAATTGGCGGATAGACAAGAATGAAAAAACACAAACCCAGGCGGTCCCTACTCTATATGCCTGGGGCGAATGAGCGGGCGATGCAAAAGGCCAAGTCAATTGACACCGATGTCGTTATTTTTGATTTAGAGGATGCGGTTTCTCCAGAGTCGAAGGCGTTAGCGAGACAGCAAGTTTTTGATGCGATAGGTTCTGGAGGCTACGGACATCGCGAGTTGGTCGTTAGAGTGAATTCGTTATCTACCGAGTGGGGGAGGGCAGACGTCGAGCGATTTTCGGAAGCGGATATCTCGGCGATGTTGTTTCCAAAAGTAGAAACTGTCTATCAGCTCGAGAAGATTGACGAACTATTATCTTTAAATGGCAGATCAGATTTAACACGATGGATTATGATTGAAACGCCGAGAGGCGTTCTCGATCTAGAGACCCTGGCGGATCACTCCTACGTTGAAGCTATCGTTATGGGTACCAGCGATTTGGTTAAAGAGCTAAGGGCGAAACACACTGAAACCCGGTCTAATTTGGACTATGCACTCCAACGATGCGTCATGGTCGCTAGGTCCAGAGGATTGGATGTTTTTGATGGTGTGCACCTGGATTACCAAAATCTTGATTCCTTTAGGGAGTCTTGTGTTGCGGGTCGGGATATTGGCTTTGATGGAAAAACCCTGATTCATCCAACACAAGTGACAGTCGCGAACGAAGTATTTGGTTTTTCAGCGGATGACTATGAATATGCTAAGCGGGTGTTAGGGGCGTGGAACCAAGCGATTGAAGCTGGTAAGGGCGTTGCGGTTGTGGATGGCCAGCTGGTCGAAAACCTCCACGCNGAAGAATCAGAACGCATTGTCATTTCCTATGAGGCCTTATTAGACAGGAGAGAATGATGGGGATTTTTAGTGAAGATCAGATGGAGATTTACTATGAACGAGGTCAAGATTACGGACACTCTGGAGATCCACTACTCTTCATAAGTGGAACTGGCGGGGATCTGCGTAATAAGCCCAACCAATTTGATTCTCCCCTCGCCAAGGTATTTGAGCTCATCGCTTATGATCAGCGTGGGTTAGGTCAGACCTCTAAGCCGGATGGCGACTACACGATGGCCGACTATGCTGATGACGCGGCCGCACTCTTGGACTATCTGAACCTGGATCGAGTGCCAGTAGTGGGTGTTTCTTTTGGTGGAATGGTTGGCCAAGAATTCGTTTTGAGGCATCCAGATAGAGTTTCTAAACTCGTGCTGGCTTGCACCTCCTCGGGTGGACAGGGGCGCTCCTCTTATCCGCTTCATGAGATTGAAGAGTTAGAACCCTACAAGCGAGCTGCAATGCATTTGCAGGTCTCGGATCTCAGACGAGANAAGGTCTGGCAGAAAGAGAACCCCGAAAAATGGGAGCAATACATACAGATGTCGATATCCGCTCGCCGTNCCGATCGCCATGCTGAGGGNGCAATGAAACAGTTAATGGCGAGGAAAAATCATGATACCTATGACAGGCTCAGCCAGATCAAGGCGCCTGTCCTTTTATTAGGAGGGAAATTTGATGGAGTTGCGCCCGTAGAGAACATGCAGGCAATAGCCGATCAGATAGAGTCGAGCGAAATTCGTTTTTACGAAGGCGGNCACATGTTTCTGGTGCAGGATAAAAAAGCTTACNCAGAGATGATTGANTGGCTCATGGACTGACTGTTTGATCAAACGGCTTTTGCTTAAAACGGTTAGCCATGAAGCTCTTGAGTTGATATGGCATCGCGAGCATAGCGGGAGTGGTTACCAAAGTTAATAGGGTTGCCACTGTGAGCCCCGAAACTATCGCCTGAGAAAGAGGAACCCAGAACGCCGATAAAGAGCTGCCAAATATGATTGTTCTGTTGATCAGGTCGATGCTCACATTACTTGCGAGGGGCAGAAGTCCCAGTATCGTCGTAGTCGAGGTCAGTATTACAGGTCGAAGCCTTTGAGCACCTGTCCTAACCAATAAATCAAGATAATCGCTTTCTGGGTGCTCGGTCCGCAGATTATTAAAGGTATCGATGAGAACAATGTTGTTATTAACGACTATTCCCGCCAGCGCGACCACGCCAACCCCGGTCATCACAGAGCTAAAAGGATTACCCGTGATGAGCAGTCCAATGAGCACTCCAGCTGTCGACAAAACTACTGCGAATAGGATGAGTGCACTTTGGTAAAAGCTGTTGAATTGAGTCACCAGCAGAACGAACATGAACAGCAGAGACAGACTAAAGGCGACACCGACAAAATCCATTGCACCTTGTTGTTCTTCGTTCGCTCCGCGGAATTTGATATTTAATTCGGGATGCCAGGTCTGAGTGGATATCCACTCCTCAATCTCTCTGACTTTATCGTCGGCAAGTACCCCTGGCGCAACGTTGGCTCGAACTTCTTTCACGGGAATACCGTCCACTCGTCTAATCGTACTGACCTTTTGCATGGGTTCCAGACTGACAAAGTTACTAATGGGAACCAGGCCACTATTAGTCATCACTCGTAGTTCTTCGAGCGCTTGAATAGTCCGATCATCTGTGGGGTAGCGAACCCGGATATCGACTCCATCATCTGCTCTGTCCGGCCGGTACTCGCCGACTTTGATGCCGTTGGTCACGAGCTGCACGGCCATTCCCACCTGACTGACGTCAGCCCCGTACATGGATGCTTTGGCTTTATCGATGTTCAAGCGGAATTCGATACCTGGCAGGTCTCTTGAGTCGTCTACATCTCNCAAGCCATTGACGTTTTCCTCCATAAAGCCACGAATTTTCTCTATCGCTGGCTCGAGTAGCGCTCTTTGATAGGACGATACTTCGATGTAGACTGGTTTCCCCACAGGGGGTCCCATTTCTTGAGGAAGTAGTTCGATCGAAATTCCGGCAAGGTCGCTTGTATTTCTCCGGATCTGCTCTGTGATTTCGTCGCCTGTTAGCCTTCTCTCGTTTCCTTCAAATAGCTCTAGGAACATTTGGCCTATGGTGTCTCCTCGGTCTGAGATAGACGCGTAGGAGTTAACACTTTTTATTCCCTCTACAGGCAGTATCCGCTCTTCAACTTCCTTAGTAAGCTGGTAAGCCTCGTCCACGCTTAGATTACCTCTGGCCTTGACTTCAAGTCTGAGCATCCTGACGTCCGTGTCCGAGAAAAAAATCATGCCCTTACCATATTCTCCGTAAGCCCAAAAAACTGAAGTTACCATTGCTAGNGTAACGAGAAGGGTCGANACGCTGTGTCTTGCGGTAAATGAGAGAGCTCTAGCGTAAAAGCCGGTGACTGTTCTTAATTCTCTTGGATCTCCGTGCTCAAGGCTCTTCAATTGCCTTTTACTCTCGTCGTTTTGTTCGCCTGCCTTGCCAATAATCGATCCGATGGTCGGGCCAAAAATCAATGCATAGAGTAAAGAGCCGCTCAGCACCATGAATACTGTAACTGGGAGATAGCGCATGAACTGCCCGGATATCCCAGGCCAGAACATCAGTGGCAAAAAGGCGGCAAGGGTAGTTGCTATGGATGCCGTGACCGGCCAAAACATGCGGTTAGCGGCCAGAATATAAGCCTCTTGTTTTTCGTGGCCTTCGATCATCTTTCGGTCAGCGTATTCGGTTACCACGATTGCGCCGTCGATGAGCATCCCAAGGCCGAGGATCATCCCAAACATCACCATAAAATTAAAAGAGTATCCGACGAGATAAACAAAGATCAGAGCAAATAAGAATGAGGAAGGAATCGCCAGTCCCACGATTAGGCCGTTCCTGAAACCCATTGCCGCTACGACAATCACCATGACGATCCCCATCGCCGTAACAATGTTACCCTCGAGCTCTACAAGCTGAGACTTGGCGTATGGTCCCTGATCGCTTGAGTAGGAGATGGTTATTTTGCCCGGGATTTTGCTTTTAAATTGTTCGATGACCTGTTTCGTCTTTTCGATGGCCTCTAGAATGTTGGCATCGGACCGTTTGACCACAAACAGCGCGAGCCCGTTTCGTCCGTCAATACGCGCGTAGCCCTGTCTTTCCTTGAATGTCGGTCTTACTGATGCGACGTCTGATAGAGTGACGACGGTATCTCCCACTGTTTTCACGGGGATAGCTAAAACGTCCATCGGGTCTTCAATAATTGAAGGCACCTTAACTGAAAATCGACCGTTGCCGGTATCGAGGCTGCCTGCTGGAATTAACCGGTTGTTCCGAATGACTGAATTCATTAGAAGTTCCGAGGAGATTTGGTAGGTTTCTAAAGCCCTGGGGTCAATCACAATTTCCATGACCTCCTCTCTGCCTCCATCGATGTTGGCGGACAGAATTTCACCTAACTTTTCAATCTCATCCCTCATGTCTCTTGCGAGATTGAATAACATTCGTTCAGGCACATCACCTGTCAGGTTTATTTGGATGATGGGGAAGTTTGCTATATTTTCCTCTTGAATGAAGGGTTCTTCGGCTGTGCTAGGGAATTCAATCTTTGCTCGATCGACAGCGTTGCGAAGATCTTGTTCCGACGCTTCGAAATCTGCCTCGGGATCAAATTCGACCCATACCTGACCGCTGCCTTCAGAAGCGTATCCGGTGACTTCTTCGACTCCTTCGATCTGACGGATTTCTAGTTCCAGGGGCATGACCAGTAGCCTCTCAGCGTCCTCAGGTGAAATGCCTTCATGTGGAACGACCACCGCAAAAAAGGGAGCTTCAACGTTGGGTTGATATTCGACCGGGATTGCCAACCGAGCAATGATGCCCGTCATCAAAATCATGAACAGTATGAGAAGCGTCGTTCTTGAACGCGTGATGCAAGTTTCGAGAATTTTTAACACATCGGAGCCTTGGTCAGGCTAACTCTTCGAGTCACTTGGATCGCTGTTTTTTGTCGCGAGCCCTGACTGATTGGGTAAGTTAGAGGTATCCAGCACTGGATCGACTCGCTCGCCTTGAATCACTAATTCATGGCCAACGGTGATGATGTTTGTTTGATTCGGAAGGCCCGTTACCCAAGCGCCTTGTTCATCTTCGGATAGAATTTCAACGTGGTGAAATTCGACAACGTTTTTTTCATTGACTGTTCTGATGCCGATTTTGCCGTAGTCGTCCAGAGTNAATATGGCTGGAGAGACCTGGTGAGCAAGCACCTCATCGGTTGGTATTTGAATCTCGGTTGTTAACCCAGATCTGAGAAGCCCTTTTTCATTATCTAACTCAGCTTCTATCGGATAGGTTCTTGTCGCCTTATCGCCCTGCTTACCAATGAAAGTNAACGTGCCGGTCACCTTCGCACCGTTACTTAATATTCCAAAAACTGTTCCACCTACTTTAAGGTCCAAGACCATTTTTTCAGATACCTGACCTACCATTAGCATTGGATCAAGATCGACGAGTGTGGCGCATGAGTTTCCTGGAGCAGCATAATCGCCGACTTCCAGTCCGAGATTTTCAACGACACCATCAAATGGAGCAGTTACCTTGGTTTTGGCAAGCGCTATCTCTCTGCGCTTCAGCATCGCGTTAGCTGTTGCTAGTTGTGCCTTCTTTTCGGCGATCGTTGATTGTGAATTGAATCCCTGTTTCTTCAGTCTTAAGGCGCCCTGATAATCAATTTTGGCTTTATTTAGGGTTTGTAAAGCTTCATCTACTGCGACTCTTCTGTCCTCAATGGCTATTTTGCAGAGCACCTGGCCCTTTGTAACCTCGGAACCTCTCTCTATCAACCTCTCTTCAATGCGACCAGTNGTTTCCGTTTTGACATCAACCGTGCGCTTGTTCTCTGTTTTTCCTCGTATAACAGCAAAACGGGTACGCGGTGACGCTGATGAGCTTTGTACACGAACCTTGGTTGGAGGTGTTTCGAAATCAACTTTTGAGGCTAGTGCGTTCTGCTCTGCCAGTGAAGCGGTAAACTCNGTGGCCGGTTTCGTCAGATAGCCAGACATCAACCATCCGAATAGGGCGAGAGCGATGACACCTGAAGTTAGGAAAGTTTTTTTCATTATCGTTAGTCTCTTAAATTACTGCTTGAGGGAGACACAAAAATAGAGGAGCTGCTTATTGGTTATGACGTTCATTTTTTCGCGCGCTATTATGTTATAGATCGATAACTTTGCCAAACGGTTTGTATAAATTGACCGTGTTCTGCTGCCATTTGCTCANTTCACAGGCGCTCTGGAANCAGCAAGATGAGGAAATTCCNCAGTATTGTACGGTAATAGGCACGCTGTGAAAGCGTGCCTGTTAGAATAAGCTTATAAAGCTAATTCAATATTGTTTACGCTTTCGCGCTTGCTCTGGCATCCATNCTTTCAAACCAAGGATGAATATTCGTCAATTGGGTGTCGTAGGGTTGGCCTACCGACTGACCGAATTTCAGGAAACAATAAAGCAATATATCGGCTAGGCAGATTTTAGATCCAGAGATAAATTCTCCTTGGGTCATTAAGCCATCTAACCAGGCGATTCGGGATTTGGCGATTTCCTTTAAGCCTTGAGCTGCNTCGGGGATAGTGATTATTCGATCCTTGAATATTGGTAAGCCCTCTGAATATCTGAACCCGTTTGCTAGCGGCTCGCAAATATTCAGGTCGACCCTTCTTGTCCACATTCTCGTGACGGCTTTTTCTTCGGCCGTGTTGCCGATAAGCGATTCGCCCCCGCCAACTTCGTCGAGGTACTCACATATTGCGGTTATCTCAGCAATATAGGTCCCATCATCAGCCTGGAGGCAGGGTAACTGTCCGCCCGGGTTTTTTGCTAGGTACTCGTCTTGTCGGTTAGCGCCGCCCATTAAATCGATCTCTTCCAATGGGAGGGTTAAGTTTTTTTCGGCCGCAAACATTCTGACGACGTGAGGGTTTGGTCCGACTGAATTAAGTAGTTTCATTATTCTAATTCCTGTTTCGTTAAGGTTTGCGTGGCAGTATTTACCACTGGCCGGTATTTTCCATGCTGCTCCAAGGTTCTTCTGGTTCCAAAGGTTTGCCAGATTGTAACAACTCTACAGATACCCCGTCAGGCGATCTAACGAAAGCCATGTAGCCATCTCTTGGTGGACGATTGATGGTAACGCCTTGATCCTGGAGTCTGGCGCAGGTGTCATAGATATTGCCAACTTGGTANGCAAGGTGTCCAAAATTACGGCCTCCACTTAATGGCTCCGGGTCCCAATTGTGGGTCAGTTCAACTTGCGCTGTCTCGTCACCGGGTGCGGCTAAAAAAATTAAAGTGAATCGGCCTTCTTTGCTCTCGTGGCGCCTGAGCTCTTCTAATCCTAGCGCGTCGCAGTAGAATTTTAAGGACTCGTCTAGATCTGTTATTCGTACCATTGTGTGCAAATATTTCATTGGATAACCACCTACTCCCAGAATCAAAGGAGTAGGTTAATAAAATCGAGAGCTGAAATAAATGTTTGTGAGAATCTTAAAGGTTTGGATGATTGGATTAGTCTGTGCAGTAGCGCTTGTTCCTTCGTGTTGACCCGATTCGCTAATCCGCGATCTAAGTTGGCCCTTTGTCCAACTCGAATTACAGACTCGCTTGTCGGCCTGTCAAAAGATCTCAGGAACAAGTGCTAATGCACAAGCAATGGAGGTAAGGTAGTTCGAAAAAACTGAAAAGCCTTTGACGAATAATGGAAATATTCTGCAAGCAATACTGCCTAACCTCACTGGGAATTTTGAGACGCTGTGGATTGGAATCCAACAAGAGCGCGCTCACAATTTGCGTTGAGCGCTAGCGTCTTTATCTCTGTACCCAACCCCCGCTAAATGGAATAGCCTGTCCAACGAAAAAATCACTGTCCTCTGATGCAAGAAACAGGGCAAATTTTGCGTCTTCTTCAGCCGTAGCTAGTCGACCGAGCGGTACTTGTCGTTTTAGAGAATTAATAAACGACTCCTTTTCTCGGAGTTCTGGTGGGTAGTAAACGGGATTCTCGACGTAGTTTTGGGCAATCAAATTCACCTGTATGTTATGCGGTGCCACCTCGACTCCAAGCGACTGAACGTATCCTACCTGTGCCGCTCGAGCAGCGCTGTAAGCCGTTACTGTTTTCAGCCCGCGGAGGGCAGTAGCGCTCCCGAATACGATTATTTTTCCTTTTTCTCGATCAATCATCTGAGGCAGCACCGCCCTGGAAAGCCTGTGAAGAGGGTGCACCATCATCTCGAAAGTGTTCTGCCACTGCGCATCCTCCAGGTCAGTCGCCTTGATGCCGCTATAATTAGGTGAAGCTAGGTTCGCGATCAGTATATCGATCCTTCCCGTTGCTGAGACCAATTCTTCACAGCGGCCCTGTTGAGTGAGGTCTGAGCTGTCCGCAATAATTTCTGCTCCTTCTTTTTGGAAAAGTTCGATCGTGGCGGGTCCCATGTAATCGTCTGATTGAGTAACCAACACGCGCTGCCCGTTGAGTCGTTTGTCCATGATTTACTACCTATTTTTACACTATTAAGGGAGTGACAAATGCACCTCCAATCCACACAATACAATCCCGTTTGCGAGAAAGAAAATAGTATTGGAAGTTCTTCAACTTTTCGTCAGTGGCATATCTCAGGGATGCGTGTACGGATTAATCGCTCTGGGTTTTGTGCTGATCTACAAAGCAACAGAAATGGTGAACTTCGCGCAGGGCGACGTGATGATGCTTGGTGCTTACATTGGGTTAACGCTAGTTAACTCATTTGAATTGCCTTATTTGTGGGCGGTGCCCGCCACTGCTTTTCTAATGATTTTGTTAGGCGCGATTCTTGAGCGGGTTTTTTTTAGACCCATGATCGGTGAGCCTCACTTTGCCGTGCTGATGTTGACGATTGGACTTGGTTTTGTGCTTAGAGCGTTCGCTGGAGCAATTTGGGGCAGCGAGCCTCAGGCTGTGGTTACACCTTACTCTGGGATGGTGCTTCGTCTGGGTGAACTGGTGATAGGTTATGAAAATCTGGTGATCATTCTCGGTACTGCTGTGCTGTGTCTTTCCTTGTGGTTGTTTTTTCGATTTTCACGCTATGGCATGGCGATGCAGGCCGCCTCTCAGAATCAGCTTGCCGCGTTTTATGTAGGCATACCGGTGAAACGAATCTATTCGCTCGTTTGGGGCTTGGCTGCTGCAATAGCGGGAATCGCTGGTATTTTAATGGCGCCAATTTCCTTGGTGTATCCGATGATCGGTTTTATTGGTATCAAGGCATTTGCGGCGGCCATTGTAGGAGGATTCGGTAGCCTTCCCGGAGCTCTCGTTGGAGGATTATTAATCGGAGTCTGTGAGCAATTTGCAGGATACTATCTGCCGGCAGGGTTCTCAGAGACGAGCGCTTACCTTATTTTACTCCTTGTTTTGATTGTCAGGCCTGATGGTCTATTTGCGACGATGCAGAAGAAGAAAGTCTGATGCGTTTCATTCGTAAAATTCGATATAACCAGGATATCGATTTAATTAAACATCCAGGTCACGTGTTTTGGTATGGCCTACTTTTACTATGTGTTGTCGGGGCCCCCTTTTTTCTAGACAACTACTTGTTGGGCGAGTTGGCGCAAGTGTTCATTTACGCCATAGCAGGTGCAGGTTTAATGCTTCTCGTGGGATATACAGGCCTGGTTAGTTTGGGGCACGGTGCCTTCCTCGCTTTGGGTGCTTATTTACACGGCTATTTATTTAACGCGGGTCTGCCCTTACCTGTTTCTTTGGCGTTAGCATCCACGATCACGGCACTAATAGGGGCTATTATCAGTATTCCTGCTTTACGTATGACCGGAATTTACCTGGCAGTCGCGACGCTTGCTTTCGCGGTCATCATTGAGCAGGTGTTAGTTCACTGGGAAGGCATCACTGGCGGGCTACGCGGAATGCCGATTCCTTCCGCGGAAATTTTTGGAGTGGCCTTAAATACTCCGCAGGCATTCTATTTTCTTTGTCTGTTCTTGTTGTTGTGTTCATTATGGCTGGTTCTTAATGTCTTGCGGAGCCCTTCAGGTAGAGCGATGCTCGCCATCCGCGATTCNGAAACCTCTGCTGAAAGTATGGGGATTAATTTGGCCAGAACCAAAGCACTCGCTTTTGCCATTTCTGCGGGTTTGACCGGTATCGCGGGCGGCTTGATCGCTCATCGTCTTAACTATCTGTTCCCAGATTCCTTCGGCTTAAATACCTCTATCCAGTTGCTATTAATGGTTGTTGTTGGGGGCTTGGGCTCGATTCATGGAATCTTGTTTGGTGCGGTATTCATTGGNCTATTACCGCAGGTGATCGCGATTTTCCGAGACTACGCGCCAGCACAAATAGGACAAATCCCCGGTTTGGAGCCGGCGGTCTTCGGACTCATTCTGGTTGTTTTTTTGATTTATGAACCTTTGGGTCTTTATGGCAGGTGGCTCAAGATTCGGCTCTTCTTTGAAGAGTATCCTCTTTATAGAAAATCTACCTACAAGCGTCAGAGAGCATTTCTCCAAACAGAGAGATTGAAATGAGTGAGCTCCTAGACATCAAATCGATCTCGATTAGTTTTGGCGGATTGAAAGCGGTTCAGAATATCTCTTTCACGCTGAATAAAGGGGAAGTGTTCAGCATTGTCGGTCCAAATGGTGCAGGTAAGACCACTATTTTTAATCTGGTCAGCCGAATTTATGATTGCTCTGAAGGTTCGATTTTTTTTCAGGGGGAAGATATAACCAATGTGCAGACACATCGGGTTGCGGAGCTTGGTATAGCTAGGACTTTTCAAAATACTGAACTATTCGAAAAAGAGACTGTCTTGAATAACCTGTTGATTGGTTGCCACGTAAGACGCGAAACTAATTTCTTGCAGGAGATTCTATTCACTCCGGCGGTTCGCGAGCAAGAGCTGGCTTTCAGGGAGTCGGTAGAGTCTGTTATTGACCTTTTGGACCTTCAGTCGTATCGCGAGCAGGTCGTGGGGAATTTGTCTTATGGGACCCGAAAGATGGTCGAGGTCGCTCGGGCTTTGTGCACAAAACCTAAGTTGTTGCTTCTTGATGAACCTTCTTCAGGCTTAAATCCCGAAGAGACTGAAGATCTTGCCTTTTGGATAGAAGATATTAATGAAGAGTTAGGGATCACAACAGTTATGGTGGAACACGACATGAAATTGGTTTCCACTGTGTCAGATCGTGTGATGGCGATGGCCGATGGGAAAATGCTGCTAATTGGAACTCCGCAAGAGGTTCAGGAGGATCCCGAAGTACTGCGTGCATATTTGGGTGATTAGGTATGACCGATTTGCTGCAGTTAAGTAACCTCGAGACCTATTATGGACCGATCATGGCAATTCATGGGGTCAGCTTGTCAGTGGCGGAAGGTAGCATTACCTCGGTTTTAGGGGCCAATGGTGCTGGTAAGACGACGGTGCTCAAGACAATTAGTGGCGCGATGGAGCCTCTTAAAGGTACGGTGGTTTTATCTGGTAATGAAATCCAAGGCGTGGATCCTGACGTAATCGCAAGATTAGGTGTGGCGCATATTCCTGAAGGTCGAGAAGTATTTCCCTTTATGAGTGTGGAAGAAAATTTACTGATGGGTGCATTTTCGAGAACTGATTCCGATATCAAATCGGATGTGGATTTGGTTTTCAGTTACTTCCCTGCGCTTTCCTCTCTCAGNGCCACCCAGGCCGNGAAGTTGTCAGGCGGTCAACAACAAATGTTAGCGATTGGTAGAGGATTAATGCTAAGGCCCAAGCTCATGTTGTTAGATGAGCCTTCTCTGGGTCTTTCTCCAAAATTGGTGTCCGAAATTTCGGAAATTATTTTGCGCCTTAACAAGGAACAAGGTGTAACGATTTTACTGGTAGAGCAAAATGCGAAAATGGCCCTNGATATTGGCGATTACGGTTTTGTTATGGAGCTGGGTCGAATTGTAATGGAGGACTCCTGCTCTCGGTTGAAGGCGTCTACTGACATTCAGGAATTTTATCTAGGCATGAAAGATGAAGGCGTAAGGGGACGCCGACGATGGAAACAGAGAAAAACGTGGCGATAGAGGCAATGACGAACGCACAGCTTATAGATGGTGCCGCTACCGTATCGGAACTGTTTCTTAAGAGAGTGCTTGAGCACGGTGACAAGGTTGCTTTGCGAGAAAAGGACTTTGGACTGTGGAACGAATATAGCTGGAGTGATTGGGGAGACTTTGCCAAATGGGTGGGTTTAGGCCTGGCGTCTTTGGGTTTTTCTCGAGGAGATGTTTGTTCCATTGCCTCTGAAGTAAATAAAGAGTGGATGTTCGCCGATTTGGGCGTGATTACGATGGGCGGGGTGACCAACGGCGTATACCCCACAGATGCTCCNAACCAGGTTGAGTATCTAATCACNGATAGTGGCACCCGTTTTTATTTTGCCGAGGATGAGGAGCAACTCGATAAAGTGCTCGAGGTGCGAGAACGCACGCCGACCTTAGAGAAAATAATCATTTTTGATATGGAAGGCCTGCGTAATTTTGATGACCCTCAGTGCCTAAGCTTCACAAAATTAATTGAGCTGGGACAACAATACGAGTTGGATCACCCTCGACTATGGTCGGAAGAGGTTGGTAAGGCTGGTCCCGATGACTTGATGATCCTTACTTACACTTCTGGAACAACAGGTCCGCCGAAAGGGGCGATGATTAGTCAACAAAACATGATGTACATGATGAAAAATCTGCAATCTGTCTACGGGATTTATCCGGAGGATGAACAGCTAGGGTTTTTGCCGTTGGCTCATATTGCTGGGCGTATGTTCTATACTTTTGCTGTAATAGAGGCTTGCTCGACCATTAATCTGATTGAAGAGCCAGAAACCGCGGTTAGAGATCAACAAGAAATTGCTCCTACTATTCATTTTGCTGTCCCCAGGGTTTGGGAGAAACAGTACTCGCTAGTGACCATCAAAGTAAAGGAGGCCACTTGGATAGGTCGATGGTCATACGAGTTTGCAATTAACCTTGGCGCTAGAATAGCTGAACAACGAAAAAAGGGATTGGTCGCGAGATGGTGGTTAAGGGTTGCGCACTTTCTAGCGGATTTTTTGGTACTAAAAAATATTCGTATCTTATTGGGTATTGATCGGTGTCGATGGTTATCTACCGCAGCTGCTCCAATAGCACCCGACCTGATCGACTGGTTCTGGGCTCTGGGTAAACCGATGTACGAAGTGTACGGTCAGACAGAGTGCACTGGTATTGCTACAGCCAATACGTCCAAAGATAACCGCGTGGGATCTGTGGGCAGAGCGACAGACGGGACCGAAGTTGTCTTGTCGGAAGACAGGGAGATTCTGATCAAAGGACCAGGCGTCATCCAGGGATATTGGAATAAACCTGAAAAGACAGCTGAGACCTTTGTTGGCGACTGGTTACACACGGGTGATGTGGGCCGAATTGATGAAGACGGGTACATCTACATTGTCGACAGGATGAAAGACATTATCATAACGGCGGGCGGAAAGAACATTACGCCAAGCGAGATAGAGAACCAGCTTAAATTTTCTCCCTTTGTTTCTGATGCGGTGGTTGTGGGAGATAAGAGACCTTATTTGACTTGCCTTGTTATGATTGATCAAGAAAACGTAACAAATTATGCTCAAGACAAGAATGTTCCATTCACAAACTATACAAGTTTGTGTCATACCCAAGAAGTTCAGGATCTTATTTGGGAGGAAATAGAGACTGTTAACTCGAAGTTTGCGAGGGTGGAGACTATTAAGAAATTCAGGTTAATCGATCAGCTGCTCGATCCTGAAGATGAAGAGTTGACGCCAACAATGAAGTTGAAACGTAAGGTGGTTAACGAAAAATATCTGAATTTGATAGAGGAAATGTATTAGGGGAGACTCATGGTAAAAATCGCTGCATATCTCAGTGTAATCGCTTTGTTAGTTGGCTGTGGAGGCGACTCAAAACAAGGATCAGATGTCGAAACTAGTGGCGTCAGTGAATCTGAAATCCGAATAGGTACCCACACGGACTTGTCGGGTCCTGTTGCTATTTGGGGAGTAGGTGTAACAAATGGTGCTCGTTTGCGTTTTTCCGAAATCAATGAAGCAGGCGGTGTGCACGATCGTCAAATACGATTTATTGTAGAGGACACCACCTATGCAGTGCCCAAGGCAATATCTGCCGCAAATAAGCTGATCAACCGTGATGGGATATTTGCAATGTTAATGGGACTGGGAACGCCGGCAAACAATGCGATTATGCCAATTCAATTTGCAGCTAACGTGCCCAACCTCTTTCCGATAAGCGGCGGAAGAAAAATGATCATGCCCTTTCATAAACTGAAATTTACACAGCGCGGGACCTACTATGATGAGATGCGGGCGGCTGTAAAGTACTTTGTCAACGAACGACAGAAGCAGCGAGTTTGTGTGGTTTATCAGGATACAGATTATGGCCAGGAGATACTTGATGGGGTGGAAGATCAGGTGAAGGCTATGGGCCTCAAGGTCGTGGCGGTGTCTTCCCATAAGCCCACTGAAACGGAATTCACTGCTGTAATTTTAAAGCTAAAGAACGCGAACTGTGATGTGGTGATGATGGGGACGATACACACAGATACTATTTTGATCTTGGATGCCGCTAAAAAGATAGGCTGGGCAAANGTTGACTGGGTCGGAAACAATGCGACTTATGCTCAAGTGGTGGCAGAACAAGAAAGTGCGGAGGGCTACTTCTGCTTTACCCACATGGCGAAAATCTATTCAGACGAGGAAATGAGTCCTGAGCTAAAAGCCTGGTGGGATCGTTATGTCGCNATGTTTGACGAGGAACCTGGAGTTCCTGCTATGGAAGGATATCGGGCCGCNGACCTNGTCTACGANGCCTTGGATCGAGCCGGGGAAGATTTGACGACCGATGGTTTTATTTCTGCCTTGGAAAGTATCGACGAGTATACGGACTTGTTCGGGTATCGAGTGAGCTTTGGACCAAATAAACACGGCGGGGCGACGGAATCNGTTTTGNCGCAGGTAAAGGATGGTCGTTGGGTTGCTTTAGAGCAGGCAGTNTCTTANTANNNTGATTTAGAGTACCAAACGACTCAANCGNAAGTTNTCGTAATTNCGNGATTGATTAAAATCGCNTCTTTGAGGCGGATCTCCTTTNATTGTNACTCGATGNCCNTGCCTCGGTTGGGGCCAATAGTCCCACATCGCAAAGTGTTGTGCTGANCGATTATCCCAAAGNGCAATGGCGTTGACCGTCCATTGAAATCTTACTTGAAATTCTGGTCGTGATTGGTGAGCAAATAATAGCTCGAGTAGTGTTTGGCTCTCTTTCTTCGAAAGACCTTTAATCCCGGTTGTGAAACTTGGGTTGACATATAAAGAAGGTCTTTTTGATATCGGGTGGGAGGCAACTATTGGATGAATACTGCTAGGGTATTCTGTTTTGTCCTCGACGCCGCGATCCGAATACCTGCCCTGATAAACATGCTCGGATTCGTGGCTTGCATCTAGGTCGGCAAGAAATATTTTCATTTTTGGAGAGAGAGTCTCGTAGGCCGCGTACATGCTTGAAAATAAAGTGTCCCCTCCGGTTTCTGGAAGCTGATGCAGTTGTAACATGGTTACGAGCGGCGGCTCGTTGTCACATGATACGTCAGTATGCCAACCGTTTCCGTTGGCGACTTTTGAATTGGCGTCAGTTTTGATGACAAAAATTGCTTCATCATCTTCCCAAACAATTGATTCCGAATCGGTGTTCCATGTCCCCATCACTGAAAAGTCTTCCGGATCAAGGACTTCCTTTGATTCTTTGTGGCATTGGTATTCAATGCCTTCGTATACGATTTCATCGTATTCGTTTTCACCTTCGTCCTCATCATCAGACAGTGTTTCTTGTTTTTCCACTTTTGGAATAAGTTCCTGACGGTGAATATCTGTGATGGTTCCATTTGAGTTCTCAACCTC
>PBUF01000088.1 GCA_002727775.1 Gammaproteobacteria bacterium | reverse complement strand
GGGCTAACTTTTTCATCAGGATACATGATGAAAATGTCCATGTTGGGTCTTCCGCGAATCCCAGCTATTGCTGCACTTCCAGTATCACCACTTGTCGCTCCTAGGATATTGAGATGTTCGTTACTTTTAGACAGAACATAATCAAACAAGCCTCCCAATAGCTGGAGAGCTACGTCCTTAAATGCCAGCGTCGGCCCGTGAAAGAGCTCCATAACGTGGATATCGCCCAATTTTTCCAGGGCAACAACATCTTCATGTTCAAAAGTAGAATAAGCCTCCTTAATAATCGTATCTAAATCGTCTTTTGGTATGTCATCTGCAAAAATAGCAATAATTTCCTGAGCTAAATCGACGAAAGACAAAGAGCGCCACGATTCCAAGTTATCAGAAATATTCGGAATAGACTCCGGCAGCAATAGGCCCCCATCCGGGGCAAGTCCCATTAATAAGGTTTCACAAAAAGTAAGCCCAGATATTCCACCACGTGTACTTTTGTATCTCATAACAGCGACCGATTCACTATCGTAAACACAACATTCTAACCAAATAACCTTAGACAAAAATAAAAAAAGGGCGCCGGAGCGCCCCTAATTTTCTGGTTTTTTATTATTGTTATATCAACCAGAAACCGGCAGCTACTTTGTAAATTCTGGGTAAGCCGCAACCCCAATATCGTAAGCATCCACACCTTCCTGCTCTTCAGCTTCACTTACTCTGATACCCATAACCATCTTAATGATGAACCAAACCACCAGGCTTACTATGAAAGTCCAGGCGAAAATGGTAACGATACCCATAATTTGCGCACCAATCGTTGCATCGGAATTAGTAAGACAGACCGCTAGAAGGCCCCATATTCCGACAGTGCCGTGAACCGAGATTGTGCCGACGGGATCATCTATTTTTAACTTGTCTAATGTGAGAATTGAGAACACCACAATCACCCCACCTATGGCGCCGATAACTAGGGCCATAGCCGGTGAAGGCGTTAAAGGTTCTGCAGTAATTGCGACTAACCCTGCCAACGCCCCATTTAGCGCCATTGTTAAGTCACTCTTTTTAAACATTAGTTTCGCGGTTAAAAGAGCGGCAACAAGACCTGCTGCGGCTGCCGTATTCGTATTCACAAATATTAGAGCGACTGCGTTCGCTTCTTCTATATTGCTAACCACGAGCTCTGAACCGCCATTAAACCCAAACCAGCCAAACCACAGGATGAACACACCTAATGTTGCCAANGGCATNTTTGCGCCGACTATAGGATTAATTACTCCGTTTTCACCATATTTTCCTAATCTTGGACCAAGCAAAAGCACACCGGCCAAGGCTGCTGCNGCCCCACACATGTGAACTACACCAGATCCTGCAAAATCTAGGAAACCGGCCTCATCGAGAGCGCCTCCGCCCCATTTCCAAAACCCTTGAACCGGATAAATAAAACCAGTCATCACAACTGCAAAAGCTAGAAACGCAAACAACTTCATCCGTTCTGCAACTGCGCCCGAAATAATCGACATAGCCGTTGCTACAAAAACTACCTGGAAAAAGAAATCCGACGCCCCTGAGTAGTAAATGTCTCCGTTTGACGCCAGAACATCCTCTACCGAGTTGTCAGTCATAAATAGTGCGGTCCCAAATCCAGGAATCCATCCCGAACCGTCTGAGTACATAATGCTGTACCCACAGATCAGATACATCAAAGAGGCTATCGAAAATAGTGCTACGTTTTTCGTTAGAATCTCCGAGGTATTTTTAGCTCGCACCAAACCCGACTCCAGCATTGCAAAGCCTGGAGCCATGAACATCACCAACGCTCCACACACTAAAAAGTATAGTGTGTCGACCGAGTAGCTTAATTGCGTTACTGCTTCCATTATTATTATCCTTTTTATATTAGACGGCTTCTGAGCCCGTCTCTCCGGTTCTTATACGAACCACTTCATCCAAGGTGGTGACAAAAATCTTTCCGTCGCCCACCTTCCCAGTATTGGCGGCCTTGCTAACCGCTTCTATCACCTGATCTAAAAGACCGTCATCTACCGCTGTTTCGATCTTTACCTTAGGTAAAAAATCGACAACGTACTCGGCGCCCCTATAAAGTTCAGTGTGCCCTTTTTGTCTACCAAAACCTTTCACTTCGATAACGGTCATGCCTTGAACGCCTACTTCAGAAAGCGCCTCACGAACGTCGTCCAACTTAAAAGGTTTGATGATACAAGTTACTAATTTCATTCTTAGCTCCAATAATTTGTTGAGATTGAGTCGTTAGAATCTACACTTTGGTTTGTCTTTTCAAACAAATTCTGTGCAGTGAACTCCCCAGTTATCTTGTTTACTCTTCTCATCTCAATATCGCCTTTGAAGGGGGAGAAACGTGCAATTGAACAACGTTTAAATCCCCCCAAAAAACCCGGTGATTTAGAAGCTTTTACCAATAGATAAAACTAATGCGGTATCCTCATTAGCATTACCATCAGAATCCACTTCTCCGCTTAGCTCATCACTAGCAAAGATAATCGAAGCTCCAAGATCAATTTCTGCCACGGTCGTTCCATAGCCAAACTCGAAATACTCGCCATCGGACTCATCTCCATGAAATCCAGCCGTCGCATAAAGTCCATTGTCGAAACTGAGCGTTACCCCAATAAAGTCATAATCGGACTCAGCACCAAAGCATTCACAGGTACCCTTTGAGTATTCAAGACTAAAGATTCCATAACCAAGATTCAGATTCCCTTCGTTATATTCATCGTCGAAGGTATCTCCCGTATACTGATATGTGGTGTAACCTAGGCTTGCACTGAAGCCCGCCTCTGTTTCAATGCCGTAACCAAGATAGATGTCATATTCAATGCCATCCCCTACATCGGCACCCCAGGCACCAATATAAAAGCCATTTTCTTCGTAATCGATACCTGCACTCGCAGAGGAGCTCTTCTGCAGAATTCCCCTGAAGTAATATTCAGATACATAGCCTATGTTGTAAGAAACATCAGCCGTCGCAACTTGTGCGGTGCCCAGTCCCCCAAAAGCAACGACTAATACCGTTAGCATTCTGTATAGTTTTTTCATTTTAATTTAATCTCCAATTTCATTTATCTACGCCCGCCAATTGGCTACGCTATCTCCCTTACTGCAAGTGGCGGGCCAACTTTAAAGTGCACTAAAACGCCCAAATTTGGCGAGTTTTCTTTCAATTGGACGAGATTAAGGCTCCTTAATGGTGCGTATGCACCATAAAAGAGCAATTACTAAGAGTGAGAGGTTCTTCTTAAAAACTCATGTACAATCTCGCATCGTAGAACCTAGGCGGAAATCAAAACAAATGGAACCCATCGAAAAGATAATCAGCTTTTTGCGGGAAAAAATCCCCGAAGTTGATCGAGAGCTAGAAGAGCCGATCAAGAATTTATTGAGCAAGTTCGAGCTAATCCCAAAGCACGAGTACGAAGCTCATATGGAAATACTTAAAAGCCTTGAAGCCCAAGTCCTNGAGTTAGAGGAAAGAGTCCAATCTCTCGAAAGTTCAAAAAGGCCTTAGGGATTCAAGAAACCGTCCCTCTTCTAAAAATCTAGCTTGGTCTTAATCTAGAGACGCGAGATGTAGGTTTCCAAACGTTCTGCATTCATCGCAAACGTCGCTTTCATAGTCCGAGCGGCCTGCTTTATCTCTTCAAGGTTAGTGGCAGCACCGACTTGAATAACACCGACCATAGCCATCACCAGATGAGGGTCACACTGGTAAACGTAAACTCCTTCGCTTTCTAGCTTGACGCTTACATCCTCATTAAGCGCACCTGCCCAAGCCGATGCGCCAGCAGGAATCATATCCTGAATTGAAGCAGAATTATGGGACAGATCTGTTGCCTTAAAGTGTANNGTGTCGCCAACGGAAACTTTGATAACCGGNGGATCAAAAACCATCGAGCCGCCGGGGCCGATGTTAAGCATGCGAACGGTGTGTTCATTNCCTTNCGACAATTCAACTTTCTCTAAACTCAANCTGTTGCTTGCAGAACCCGATGCAGCTGCCGAACTNGAGGATGCATTCGCAGCAGGATCGCAAGGAGAGCCANCTCTGCANACGGAACCAAAGGGTTCAAGGCGGTCTGATATCTGATCTGCGGGGCCAGGGTGAATAATCGCCGAAACATTCGCCGATAGAGACAAAAACAAGACTAATACCGCTAAATGACGCACTCTTCACTCCTCAATAAAAAAGGCAACCTGACAAGAGCGCAAGTATATAAGACGCCAAATCTTAGGTCGAATATCCTAGGAAAAACTTTCTNGAAAAATTAATTCCGATCCATTTCTTTGTGCGCCCACTCAACCGTTTTGTTTAACCCAATCTCAAATTTACCGAGCAGCTCATCTATTTGTCGTTCTGTAATGATCAGNGGNGGGCAAAACGCNATCACATCTCCAACATTTCGCACTATCAACCCNGCCTCTTGGCAAGCCGCTGANCAGTATGCCCCAATACCAAAACTGGCTTTAAANGGCTCTCNTGGGGTTTTGGTTTTCACTAATTCGATGCCCCCAATTAAGCCTCTNCCCCTTACNTCCCCTACAAACGGATAGTCCTCGAATTTCCTCAAGCCTTCTTGAAGCAACTGCCCAACTGATTTCGCNTGTTCNAATAACTTGGTTTCCTCCATTATTTCGAGGTTCCTAAGNGCAACGGCCGCGCACACNGGATGCCCAGAATAAGTGAAGCCATGNCCAAAATTACCCAGTTCCTCTGACCGACTCTCNAATGCCTCGTACATNAACTCGGGCAATAACACTGCGCTAAGAGGTAGGTACGCAGAGGAGACTGCTTTTGCAACGCTCATCGTCGTCGGCCTAATACCCATGGTCTCAGCACCGAAAGGATTACCAGTTCGACCAAATCCACATATCACCTCATCATCAATAAACAAAATATCGTGACGATCCAAAATATCTTGAACAGCTTCATAATAACCCTCTGGAGGCACTATGACCCCACCTGCACCCAGTATCGGCTCGGCAATAAACGCTGCAATGGTCTCCGGTCCTTCTTGGTCGATCAGTTTCTCTAATTCACCTAGAATCCGTTCTAAAAATGCAGCCTCTGTCTCTCCATCCTTTGCGCCGCTGTAATAATGCGGCGACTCCGTGTGCAAAACCCCGCTAATGGGTAAATCAAATTCTTTGTGGAATGGTGGAAGCCCGGTCAAGGAACCGCTCGCGATGGTAACTCCATGATACCCTCTCTGTCGGCTGATTATTTTCTTCTTCTCAGGCTTGCCGATCGCATTGTGGTAATACCACATTAACTTCATTTGAGTATCGTTTGCGTCACTACCAGATAGACCATAAAAAACTCTGTCCGCCTTNAATGGGACCATCNCCTTAAGCTTTTCAGCCAGTAAAATTGAAGGCTCATTGGNTTTNCCNGCAAAAAGCTGCGAATAGCTCAACTTCCGCATTTGCTCNTCNGCTACCTTAGCGAGCTCCTCGTTACCATACCCTAGTGCTGTGCACCANAACCCNGCCATGCCCTCCAGATATTGGTTTCCCTTTGAGTCCCAAAGGTAAACACCTTCCGCTTTTTCGTGAATGCTAGGCCCCTGCTGGCGATGCAATTTCAAATTGGTTGTAGGGTGNAAAAGGTGCGCTAAGTCCTTGCCTTCTAGCGACTCAGGCGGAAATTCATTGTGAAGTAGTTCAGACATGTTTTCTCCTGATTCAGAAAAGATCTTGGGGTNGCAANTTAAATTCTTCTATNACCTCGTCGGCATAGTCAATCCTGCCCGTTAGTTCCTGGGGATCACCGTAACACAAGCGCAAGCACGCTTCGGACATGTGCTCAACAGGGGTGACTCGATCTTCATTGCTTTCATTTATTAATTTATGGTGGACAACTCCTGGCGTTGCAACAAGACCAGGTGATATCACATTTACTCCAATNTTTTCCGCATAAAGTTCTTGAGCAAGACCAGTAGTAAATCTTTCTAAGGCCGCCTTACACATACCGTAGACNGTGCCACCGTGACCACCTTGGTCTTTNTCAGGATGAATCGCAGCATGGGAGGAAATATTCAGAATCCAACCGGAGCCCTGTTCACGCATGCCAGGNAAAACCATTTGGGTTAGCTCAAAGGGCGCTCTTACCTGCACCTCCAACATGAGGTCATAGTGTTTTGTCGTGAAATCCGCGACGGGCGTGAAATAAGTGATCGCTGCATTNTTCACTAGNATGTCCACAAATCCGAATTCATCAGTTGTAGCATCGATTAAGTTTGCACGATCCTCAGGCAAAGCTAGATTAGCCTTTACAGCTAAAGCCTCACCNCCGGCTTCTTTAATTTCATTGACNGTTTGGGAGATTGAGCCGGGCAAATAATGGTCTTCTTCATTCACCGTCCTAGCCGATACCACGACCTTGGCGCCTTCCATGGCATATCTTTTNGCTATCGCTTCNCCGATACCTCGACTNGCTCCGGTCACGATGGCTACCTTCCCAGCTAGCACGCCGTCTTTGTTAACCTTCCCCATAGCTCCCCCTTACTAAAATCAGGATCAATAATCTTAACGATTCAGCAGACACCGAAATGTTATGCTATCACTTATGAAAAGAAAGGTGTTCTGTGTTTTAACTTTGCTAATAGNGNCTCCAANCTCGCTANATGCAGCCAACCAAACCTCGNCCGAAGAACTATTTACAAANTGCTACGAATCCCAGAATTCTCAACAACCTGATAAAGAGCCGTGCGAGTATGCTCTCCAATTTGCGACGCTTAAANACGATAAAGCGCTGTTANTAAGCCATCTAGCCATCCTGCAGTTCAAAACAGGNGCAAAAGCCAGATGCGTTAANTACGATCAGTGAAGCAGTCACCANNGCNCCAAAAAACCCCNCCGTNATTATCAATTTAGGCCATCTCAGAATCAGGCAAGGGCTATTTTTGGAGGCTTTAGAGGCCTTTGACTTAGCCTCGCAGTTAGGTGCAATACGAGAGCCGGCTGTCTATCTGAACCGATCAATAGCACTCAGAGGGCTCGGGCGATACCTGGAAGCCCGCGAAAACTATGTTCAATATAGACTATTAATAGANCAAACGGATCAGNNCGAACCTTAAGTAGCCGAGCCTAGGTAGACTCGCGAGCANCGCCTACCGAGATTTGTTAATACTTCATAGGAAATCGTTCCGCTTTNNAANGCAACCTCGTCAAGACTCATGTTCGATCCTATTAGCTCGACCCAATCACCCTCTTTTACCTCAANTCCCGTGACATCGACATGGATCGTGTCCATGCTTACACGACCGACTATNNGGCAATAACTACCCGATACAAAGGCTCGACCTTTATTGGATAGTGCTCGAGATATCCCGTCAGCATACCCCGCCCCAATAATCGCGAGAACACTCGCCTGATCAGTTACGAATGTTCCTCCGTAGCCTACCGGGACACCCTGTTCGACTCTTCGTACCTGAAGCACTTGCGCCATTAATCTGACCACAGGCGACATGGGGTTACTGCGATCACTGAAAGGATTTCCTCCATAAAGCGCAATGCCTGGTCTTCCTAAATCGTCAACATAGCCCCGATGAGCGAGCCCCGCAGAATTTGTCAGGCTGGTTTCCACCTCTGGGAAACGATCACTTACTCGTTGTCTGATCAGGTCAAACCGTTCGATTTGTAGCTGGTTAAACCTATGGTCTGGCTCATCGGCTCTCGCCAGGTGACTCATCAATAACTGAGGGTTTAACTGGTTCGGGTCGCCGAGCACTTGATTCATCTCATCTTCACTGAGACCTAATCGCTCCATACCAGAATCTATGTGAATCGCACAGGGTGCAGACTGCTTCGACCAGAGTTCACATTGAGCGAGGGTGTTCAGCACAGGCCTTAAATTGTGCCCCAAGAGGTCGTCATAAGTGCTATCTAATACGCCCTCCAACACATACAAAATAATCTCATCGAACCTGGAGCGTAGCGCCTTGCCTTCCTCGACATTAGCAACAAAAAACTCTTTACAGCCAAGGTTCACCAATTCGGAGACTACTCTGGCTGCCCCCAATCCATATGCATCTGCTTTGACCACTCCGGCTATTCGTTTACTCGTATCTCGAGCAAGGTACTGATAATTTTCTCGAATTGCCGAAAGATCAATTTCTAGGACACAAGTCATTTTTTCAAACCCTTTGAATCAAAGTTGAATTGTTGCTCGAGNAGCGGCCNACCCAAAGATAAAGATTATCGCCTAATTCAGTCTCAGTGCGTATGCTAAACCTTCACCAATAAGCTTCGACTAACCNTATGCTTCGAAAGGCAACGAACATTAAAAAAGGCTCGATANTTTTTCTCGAACACGAATCCTCAGTTTTGAAAAATAATCCTCTGGGAGACCCAGACGTCAGAAGCTTTCCTGTCTACTTACCCTGGCAATACAACGCGGCACGAAGCAAATATAAGAAATTTCCCGTTCTATTTGACCTAGCCGGTTTTACAGGAAGTGGCCCGGGNAGAATCAGTTGGAAAAATTTTGAAGAGAGNCTNCCCGAGAGACTAGATCGGCTTATAAGTCGTAACAAGCTCACTCCCTGTATCGTCGTGTTTCCCGACTGCTTTACCTCGTTNGGAGGAAACCAGTACGTTAATTCTAAGGCGATAGGGCAGTACGCTGATTATCTAACTCAAGAAATAATTCCTTTCGTTGATGACCAACTTAGGACTTTTGCATCTAGAGAGCACCGGGGTTGCCTCGGTAANTCTTCNGGGGGTTACGGGGCATTGGTCCACGGGATGAAATATCCAGAACATTGGGGAGCTATTGGCAGCCACGCGGGAGATGCGTATTTTGAGTTCGTCTATAAAACTGAATGGCCAAAGGTCCTAACACATCTGCAACACTTCCAGCCCGCCAAAAAACAGAGACCGAGCGCTGACGCAAAGTCCCACTTGCTCAGTCAAGGCTATGACGATGGAAGGATTGCGAACTTTCTTGAGACAATCAAAGATCGCCCCTCTCCTTCGAGTGACGACGTCATGACTTTGATGATGCTAGCGATGGCAGCAAGTTACGATCCAGACCTAAAAGCGCCTAACAACTTCAGAGTGCCTTACAATCTGGAAACCGGAGATTTCATCAGCGTTAGATGGTCCAAATGGCTTGCTCACGACCCAATCAACCTAGCCGCAAAACATCACAGCAACCTAAAAAAAATGAAAGCTATCTATATTGATTGCGGCTACAGGGACCAATTCCATATCCATTTCGGCGCGAGACAACTCTCAAAAGCGCTAACAAGTAAAAAGGTGCCTCATCTGTACGAAGAATTTAATGGAACCCATTCCGGAATAGATCATCGCCTGGACGTTAGCCTTCCGTATTTATCGAAGCATCTTCTATGACTTCAAAAACTAGACCAAGCATCGAATCGAGTGACGTTAGTTTCTCCAGACCAATCTGAGTCATAACATCTTTGGTGTCNATAGAATCNTCGTGATCTAGNACCCCCATCATCGCNGCCGTAACAGGGGGATTTGCCATNATCAATTCAANTANTTTCCCNAATAATAGCCCNACCGAAATTGGCACAGAAACAACCCGGGTACTTTTCCCCAATAACTCNGAGGATTTTTNAAGAAGCGCTTTTCGACTCAAACTCTGTGGNCCACCAAGATCAAAAGANCCCACAACCTTGTTGAGTACAACAGAGCGAATCGCTTTCAAAACATCTCCGGCGTATATGGGCTGCTCAAGACTCGAGGAACGAAAAGTAAAACTGACCGGCTTGATNGCACGATAAAAGAGAGCCTTACTTGCATAATCATGCTCACCCAAGACCATTGGCACGCGAAGTACACAAGAGTCGGTGGGGCCCTGTCTCAAAATCTGTTCCGCTCTTCCCTTTGAAGCTAAACACAAATTCCGCGAATCGGAACGAGATCCAACAATGGATAAATAGACAATATGCGANAGCGTNGATTTNAGACTAGCCGCGGCAATAGCTTCACAACTTAGTTCATGAGCATCTTCGTAACTTGCGTAGCGAGTCTGTTTCAAGATACCCACNANATGAACTAAATTNGAGTAGNCCTGAAAAGCTTCNGACAAACCATCTGTATCTCTGTAATCGCAGATTCTAATATCAAGNCGAGATCTTTGNTCTGAGGTTAANGGNANGTTCTTTAGGAGNTCNGCGGCANTTTGACTACGAACGATAGCCCTTACCCTCGAATCAGTTTCCCGAGTTAGTTCGTCTATGAGACGTTTGCCTAAATTCCCGTTAGCACCGGTGATTACCCAGTCATTCAATGCCATCTCCTACTTCGATTAATGCTACGATTTGATATTACTAGTAACAAAAAATTACTAATTTCCTAACCTCGAACATTCTAACCCATCAGATTTTGAAACAATCAAAATAGAACAAGAAAATTAGAGTAGAAAACCAGATCAATGATTAGCTAATGAATTCATTAAAAACTGTTCCCAACTATCTAACTTTAATCCGGTTTCTTCTGGTCGCTCCAATATGCTACGCAATAATTCAGCAAACTTGGCTCGTGGCCTCCATAATTTTCATAGTCGCAATAATAAGCGACATGCTGGATGGTTACGCAGCTAGAACTTTAGACCAAACATCTGCGTTTGGCGGGCTTTTTGACCATGCGACAGACGCCATCTTTGTCTGCGCTGGTCTTGCTTGTATAGCAATGGATGGGTCAGTGACCCAGTGGTTACCACCACTTGTGATTTTATCTTTTATCCAGTACGCCCTTGATTCCAAGGCACTGTCCGGCCAAAAACTTGTCTCCAGCGTCATCGGTCGAAGTAACGGGATTGCCTATTTCGTGTTATTGGGATGCGCTGTCGGATCTAAAACACTTGGATTTGATTCCAACGTTTTCTCACTAATAATTCTGATCGCGTCCTGGATCCTATGCTTGAGCACCATCATTTCAATGTTCGATAGGGCAATTGCCTTATGGAGAAGCTCTCGCAACGCTACTTAGGTTTGTCGCCAAAAAGCTCACTGTTTGCCTTTGGAAGAAATAACACGCCAATAAATGCATTGAACAATACAAAGAACGTATGCATTACTAAACTAAAAACGCCAACCTCTGGATAATCCGGAAAAAGTACTGTCCACAACAGCAAGGCACCCGCATGAAAGGGCAACGGCAACGCAGCGGCTAAAAAGATTACCGGTAAAAACGCGAGCATTTGACCAAAACTGACCACAACATTGAACAGGTCCAGCGCGAAGGTATACACAATGATGGCGCCTATCATATTGGGCGCTTTACACAATAAAACCAGAAAGTACTTCAGAGGGTTAGCTTCCCGAAACGCCCTAAAAATCTGAACATTTCTTAGCTTGCTGTTTTGCATCAGGTCACTGCGAAAATACCAGATGTGAAAAGGCAAATATAAGGCAGCCACTAAAAAGACCACCGGTAAAATCGTATCCAAGGCAAGTAAAGACGAGGCTTCTACTACCAGTTCATAGTACAAATAAACGCCAATGCTGGAAAAAATGAGAAGCTGATAAATCTCCATCAGACCCAGCAAGATCATTGTTGATAATGCCTGCCATCCAGGCACTTCATACCGTTTTAAGAGGTATAAGGACATAGCACCTTTACCGACTTGCTCATTCACCAAAGATAAAATATATGCGCTAGCACGTATGGGTAAAACCTGAGACAACTTGATGCTTGGCGCATTAAACCAACGGATTACTCTCCAGGTCACGTGCGCATCAACTAAGAAAAAAAACACGGAGTAGGGCGCCATAATCAAAAGCCAACTTAGCCAGTCCGCGTCTCCAAAAAAGCGAACAAGGTACTCGACTAGTGTCAGTCCCTCGCGAGCAGCTGTCGCCTGTGTCTTACTTAAAACCAAATAGAAACAAAAACACGTAATAGCCCAGGTCGCGACCTTGAACAGAATACTCTTTGACTTACCCTGCGTACTTTCTATACCGGCATTGCTTTCTTCTTGCACAAATACTCCAACAAATTATTCATTATAGTCTGATATTTTCACTCAGTAATTTTATAGCAAAGCGCTTTAAATTCGTGACTAAAGGGGTGCCAAAATCCCGGCATCCGCTGAGTAAGACAGAATCCGGTTATATTTTGAGTTGGCGACATCCAGCTA
>PBUF01000087.1 GCA_002727775.1 Gammaproteobacteria bacterium | reverse complement strand
CAGTCAAGGATTGACGAAGACAGGATTACTTTATTGGCGCCTAATATCTACGTAGAGGAGCAAATTCGAAAGACGTATTTAGATCTTATAAAAGAGGTATTTGAAAAGAGATCGCGCGAAACCGGAGAGATGGTAGGAATAGAGCTCGTTGTAGGAGACCGAGTTGTCGGCCAACCTGGGCGAAGCGAGACAATTGTCAAAGAATCATTTAGTGGTGTCAGTAACCTTAATTCTGAATTTAAGTTTGATTCCTATGTTGTAGGTAGTACTAACGAGCTGGCGATAGCGGGGGCCAAACAGGTGGCAGAGAACGCCGGAGTTTCTTATAACCCGCTACTGATTTACGGCGGAGTTGGACTTGGCAAAACGCACCTGATGCATGCCGTGGGGAACGAAATTTTAGCGAGGGATCCGGGCGCTAAAGTTCTATACTTACATTCGCAAAAATTTGTTCAAGACATGATCAAGGCACTGCAGCAAGGGAAGATGCAAGACTTCATGCAGTATTACCGTTCTGTAGACGCGCTATTAATAGACGATGTTCAATTCTTCGCGAGGAAGTTGAAGTCGCAAGAAGAGTTTTTTCATGTCTTTAACGCTCTTTTAGAGGGCGGGCACCAAATGGTTATGTCCAGCGATAAATATCCAAGGGAGATAGAGGGGCTTGAAGAAAGATTGAAGTCCCGTTTTGTTTGGGGGCTAACCGTTGAGATAGAGCCCCCAGAATTAGAAACAAGGGTAGCGATTCTCTTAAAGAAAGCAGAAGCAGAGAAGGTTGAACTCGATACCCCCGTAGCATTTTTTATAGCGGAACGAATAAGGTCTAATGTCAGGGAGCTTGAGGGTGCTTTAAGACGAGTCATTGCTAATGCGAGATTTACCGGCAGCAAGATTACAATAGAACAGGTCAAGCGGGCCCTGAGGGATCTGTTTGCGATCCAGGACCGCCAAATTTCTATAGATAACATTCAAAAAACGGTCGCTTTATATTTTAATATAAAGATTGCTGACATGGTGTCGAAGAGAAGAAACCGAACTGTAGCCAGACCCCGGCAGATGGCGATGGCGCTGGCAAAAGAACTGACAAACCACTCTTTACCGGAGATTGGAGACGCTTTTGGTGGTAGAGATCACACGACAGTCCTTCATGCCTGCAGAAAAATCAATGAATTGAAAGAAGCCACAGCAGAGACTGCAGAAGACCACAAAAACTTGGTTCGCTTATTGTCCGCATAGCGAGAGATATAATAAATGAAGATAGTTGTAGATAGAGATCTCTTAATAGACTCACTTCAGTTGATATCAAACGTGGTTGAGCGGCGCCAAACTCTACCGGTGTTATCGAATATGAGGCTTATTGTTAAGGATGGCCAGCTAGAAATGGTTGGAACTGACTTAGAAATAGAGCTTCAAGCCAGTCTGACGGTAAATGCAGAGAGCGATGGAGAAATAACCGTACCTGCAAAAAAGATTAGCGACATCTGGCGCAGCCTGCCTAGTGAGCAGCCAATTGTAATGGAGCAGGTTGGGGACAGGCTTAAGATAAAAAGCGGAGGTAGCAGTTACTCCCTGTCTACCATAGCAGTTTCTGAATTCCCCGAGTCTTTGGGCGACATCGAAGGCGAGTCTATTGAGATCAATAGCGAAAAGTTTCGGCGGTCTGTTGAAGAGGTCGCTTTTGCCATGGCGCAACAAGACGTGCGGTATTTCTTAAATGGTATGCTGATTGAAATTGGCCAAGGTAAGATTAAGCTCGTTGCTACAGATGGACANAGGCTNGCCCTAACTGAAATGGATGTAGNGGCCAGCGNGNATGGCGGCGGGGTGAGCCAAAAAGCNATAATACCGCGTAAAGGCGTGCTGGAGTTGCTTAAGATCCTAGATGGAAGTGAAAAGTTTTCTCTACAGATATCGGATAAGCTGATTACGGTNAGATCGGGGAATTACCAATTNACTTCTAAACTGGTTGAGGGTCAGTTTCCCGACTATAACAAAGTTGTGCCCCAGGGTGGTGGTACAGAGNTTACAATCGAAAGNCAAAGCTTAAGAGAGGCCTTGCAAAGGGCTTCAATTCTTTCCAACGAGAAATACCGAGGAATTNGGTTGCTAGTTGATAAAGGCAGTCTAAAAATACAGGCCAATAACCCTGAGCAAGAGGAGGCTGAGGAGGTTCTGGAGATTTCGTACGATGGGGGCNNGCTGGAAATAGGCTTTAATGTAAGCTACATATTAGACGTATTAGGTGCTATATCAGGTTCTGAAGCAAAATTAACNCTCAGTGATGGCAATAGTTCTGCCCTTATTGAGGGTTTAGATGACTCTAATTCTCTATACGTCGTTATGCCCATGAGGCTGTAAATACGCTTGTTCACAGTTGGTTATCTCCAAGATAAAGCTCNCTAATTTCCGAAACTTAANATCTTTCNNAGTTTNCCCCTCGGCAAAACTAAATCTCTTGCAAGGTGGCAATGGCAGCGGTAAAACCGCAGTGTTAGAAGCCATATGCTTTATGGCCCGTGGACGCAGTTTCCGCCCAGGCGTTTCGGGTGCTCTTATAAATCTAGAAAGCAAAAGCATGGCTGTACATATAGATGTGGAAGAGTCTAATGGGACCACTCTTTGCTTCAGTGGCATCGGTCACAAAGGTGAACCAAACTTATTTCAGGTAGATGGATTAAGGCGTAGCCTGGGCTCGGATATAAGCCGGGCTTTGCCTGTTCAGGTGATTACGCCTGATGAGTCAGACCTTGTCTTTTCGGGGCCTTCAGTCCGTCGCTCCTTTCTAGACTGGGGTCTGTTTCACGTGGAACATGAATATCTAGAGTTGGCACGGAAGTATAAAAAAACATTGAAGCAAAGAAATGCGTGGATCAAGGCTGGGGCTCGAGTTTCTGACCCTTGGTTGCATGAATTGGCAGCACTAGCAGCGAAGATAAACGAGCAAAGGGAAAGCTATTTAGCTCGGATTTGTGATTTGTTAAGGGTAGAACTGGGTGCCTTTGGAGAGTTTGGCAAGATTGAGCTCGAGTATTATGGTGGAGGGGTGGGTCTTGATCCTAATGAAGCGCTAGAAANGTTTCAAAGCCAAATTCCCTATGACCNGAAAGNTGGCNCGACAAGCTTGGGCCCTCACAGAGGNGATATTAAAATCGTTTTTAACGGCATAGCCGCAAAAGATTACTTGTCGAGNGGCCAGGCAAAGCTGGTCTCTGTGCTCTTTGCTTTATCTCAAACAAGGCTTCTGCTAAATGAANGATCAAGAAAGAGCATTTTGCTTATTGACGATATATCTGCGGAACTTGACGAGGATAATTTGGTACAATGCATGGAGATTATTTCTGAAATGCAGATGCAAACCTTTATGACCTCTTCAAATGTATTTCTTTCAACGATTTTTGAGAAATCCTTTGAAGAATCTAAAACGTTTCACGTGAAACATGGCCAANTAATATAGGCGGTAAATTATATGTCGGANANTGAATCTTATAATTCGGACAGTATTAANGTTTTAAAAGGACTTGAGGCCGTAAAAAAAAGGCCTGGCATGTATATTGGTGATACCGAAGATGGCACCGGGCTTCACCACATGGTCCACGAGTTGGTGGATAACTCGATAGATGAGGCGCTAGCAGGCTATTGTGACGAGATAATAGTAATTATTCACAAAGAAGAGGCGGTAACGGTTAAAGATAATGGCCGTGGAATACCAGTTGATATGCATCCNGAAGAGAACGTGAGTGCTGCGGAGGTGATAATGACGACTCTGCACGCTGGAGGGAAGTTTGACGANAACAGCTACAAAGTATCGGGCGGCCTGCATGGCGTTGGGATTTCGGTAGTAAATGCGTTATCAGAAAAACTGGTGTTGAGAATTTCTAGAGAGGGCTCGCTATACGAGCAGGAGTATAGAGATGGTGCTCCTATTGCTCCTATTGAGAAAGTCGCCGACGCAAAGGGGACGGGGACGGAGTGTTATTTTAAACCTTCGGGGGACACTTTTAGTGATGCCATTTTTCAAAGAGATGTTCTTATAAAAAAATTAAGAGAATTAGCTTTTTTGAACGCAGGCGTGAAAATCGTTTTGCAAGATGAAAGAGAAGATTATGAAGAAATATTCTCATACGAGGGTGGCTTGAGTGCGTTCGTGGCCTATTTGAACGAGAATAAAGCGTCTCTTAACGACATTTTCCATTTTTCCCAAAACTCCAGAGAGGATGACATAGGCGTAGAGATAGCTCTTCAATGGAATGATGGTTATCAAGAACAAATACTTTGTTATACAAACAATATTCCNCAGGGAGATGGAGGAACTCACTTGGCTGGATTTAGGGGGGCGTTAACTCGCACTTTAAACAGCTATGTTGAAAGGGAAGATTTGCAAAAAAAGGCACATGTAAATACCACTGGCGATGACGCGAGGGAGGGCCTAACTGCAGTAATATCAGTTAAGGTCCCTGACCCCAAATTCTCATCTCAAACAAAAGACAANTTAGTTTCGAGTGANGTAAAAGGGGCTGTTGAGCAGGAGCTTTCCAAGGNTCTGACNGAATATTTGGACGAAAACCCNCANGAAGCCAAAGCGATAACATCAAAAATGATCGATGCAGCACGAGCAAGAGAGGCCGCGCGCAAGGCTAGAGAGATGACAAGGCGTAAAGGCGCNTTAGATATAGCTGGGTTGCCCGGAAAATTGGCCGATTGCAGTGAGAAAGACCCAGCCTTATCCGAAATATATCTGGTAGAGGGTGATTCCGCGGGGGGAACTGCAAAGCAGGGAAGGGACCGTAAGATTCAAGCAGTACTGCCTTTGAGAGGNAAAATACTAAATGTCGAACGGGCCAGGTTTGACGTCATGCTTTCTTCACAGGTGATCGGGTCTCTTATCACGGCTTTAGGCTGTGGAATTGGTCATGAAGAATTTGATATTGAAAAGTTACGTTACCACAAAGTCATTATAATGACGGACGCAGATACTGATGGTTCGCATATCAGGACGTTACTTCTAACCTTCTTTTTTAGACAAATGCCACAATTGCTCGAAAACGGGCACATCTATATCGCGCAAGCCCCGCTATACAAGATGAAAAAAAGCGGTCGTGAGGAATATTTAAAAGATGACCTTGAGCTAGAAGAGTATTACTTGCAGGGAGCGGTTGACGATGCGAAATTGATGATTAATGAATCTGCACCGCCNATACAAGCTGACAAACTTTACGAGCTGATGAGGCTCTACACGAATAGTCTGAAAATACTNCACGGNAATGCTCGAGAACTACCAATAGAACTATCTGAGTCCTTTCTTAAAATTCCAATGTGCGATGCAAGCGACTTAATTGATGAGACTAAATTGCAAAATTGGTGCGATGCGTTAGAAAATGCGATAGGTCAAACGCCAGAAAATCAGCTTTCNGTTAGAGTTGCTCGAGGGAGNGAATCAGAGTCGGAAGANAGTCAAAGTGGAGAAGAGAGCACTAATTTATATGTATCNATAGAAATGATCATAAAGGGGGCTCGAACTAACATTGAACTCAAGAAGTCATTTTTTGAAAGTAGGAACTACAAAGCTTTAGAACCTGCGGTAACGCAACTGGAAGGATTGCTTGAGGAAAACGCGTNGATAGAAAGGGGAGGAAAAAAGTTATCAACCCCGNTTTACTTCTCTGATGTCTATTACTGGTTGATGGAAGAAGCTAAAAAGGGAGTGAACGTTCAACGATACAAAGGTCTGGGCGAAATGAACGCCGACCAGCTTCAGGA
>PBUF01000086.1 GCA_002727775.1 Gammaproteobacteria bacterium | reverse complement strand
CGCTGGCGTCATTAAATAACTCTTAACCGTCTCTAAATCTGCTGCTAAATAGGTGCTGATTTTTAGCGTACGCATCATTACTCCCACTCAATAGTCGACGGTGGTTTAGACGAAATGTCATACACGACNCTGGACACCTGAGATATCTCGTTCATTATTCTGTTTGAAACTTTATCCACGAACTCGTANGGAAGNCTCGCNGATCTCGCGGTCATAAAATCAATCGTCTCGACAGCTCGAAGCGCGATCACATGCTCATAGCGCCTGGCATCTCCAACGACACCCACTGATTTAACAGGCAANTAAACAGCAAANGCTTGAGATACTGAGTCATATAAATTTTCTTTTNTCAGCTCCTCTATAAATATGGCGTCGGCTTCTCGCAAAACTTCGGCATACTCAGNCTTTACTTCTCCCAGGATCCGNACGCCTAAACCAGGGCCGGGAAAGGGATGTCTATATATTAGAGACTTGGGCAAACCTAAATAAATTCCNAGNTTCCGCACCTCATCTTTAAATAGTTCTCTGAGAGGCTCGACTAGTTGNAGAGACATTCTCTCNGGTANCCCNCCCACGTTATGGTGAGATTTAATGACGTGCGCTTTCCCGTACTTTGAAGCGGCGGATTCAATGACGTCAGGATAGATGGTGCCCTGCGCCAGCCATTTCACATTTCTCAACTTATCGGCTTCTCGTTCAAACACATCAATAAATGTATTTCCGATGATCTTGCGCTTGTCTTCAGGGTCCACNACGCCGACAAGTTTAGTCAGAAACTCGGATCGAGCGTCAATCGTCTTGATTTTGATGGGTAAGACGTTTCCTGTTCCTGCCTCCAATCCAAAGGCCTTCTCAACTTCTTCGGTCTCATCTTTCCTAAGAAGCCCATTATCAACAAAAATACAGGTTAGTTGGTCTCCAATAGCCCGAGAAAGGATCGCCGCNACCACCGACGAATCAACTCCACCCGACAAACCTAAAACCACCTCATCATCGCCAACCTGTTCTTTAGTTCTCCGAATAGCCTCTTCCGCGATGTTTTCAATAGTCCAATCACCGTCGCACTGGCAAATATCCTTTGCGAACCGATCAATCAAATGATCTCCGTTTGGGGTATGCGTAACCTCTGGATGAAATTGAACCGCGTAAATTCGTTTTGACGGATTCTCCATTGCNGCAACCGGGGCGCTCTCCGTGCTAGCGGTAACGCNAAACCCCTCTGGCAAATCGGTGACCTTNTCTCCGTGACTCATCCAAACTTGCGCCTTTCCATGNCTGTCCGGGTCTAGAGTCCCCAGTAATTCNCTACCACCATGCAAATCAATCTCAGCATGGCCGAACTCCCTGTGTGCAGAGCTCTTAACCCCACCTCCCAGCTGCGCAGCGAGAGCCTGCATTCCATAACAAATACCTAATATCGGTATTTCTAACTCAAGCAATCGCTCAGGAATTCTTGGNGTATCGCCTGAGGTGACCGTCTCNGGTCCACCAGACAAAATAACGCCCCTAGGTTGTCGTTCGTCAAAATACGATTTTTCAACATCAAACGGCTGAATTTCGCAGTACACTCCGCATTCTCTTACTCTTCTCGCGATGAGCTGAGTGTATTGGGAACCAAAATCCAGGATCAGCAACCACTGACCTTGAAGATGATCGATAGCGCGTTCAGTCAAGGCTAGCTGACTGGATAATTGGGGGCTTCTTTTGTGATTGCCACATCATGAACATGAGATTCGGCCATGCTAGCCGCGCTCACCTTTATAAACTCTGGATGTTTCCTAAGGTAGTCAATNTCTCCGCTGCCTGTGTACCCCATCGCTGCTCGAAGACCACCCATCAGTTGGTGAATGATCGGCCCTGTTGGCCCCCTGAAAGGAACTCTACCTTCAATGCCTTCNGGAACGAGCTTTCTTCCGTCNCCCTCGACTTCTTGAAAATATCTATCACTCGACCCATGACTTTGNGNCATAGCTCCAATCGAACCCATGCCCCGATAAGATTTGTATGTCCTTCCTTGATACAACTCTATCTCTCCTGGAGCCTCTTCGGTTCCCGCGAGCAAGCTTCCTACCATCACCGAACTCGCCCCGGCACAAATGGCTTTTGCTATATCGCCAGAATAACGAATCCCACCATCTGCGATCACCGGAATATCATCCTCTTCTGCCGCTCTAGACGCCTCAGAGACCGCCGTTATTTGCGGAACGCCAATCCCCGACACGATCCTGGTCGTACAGATCGACCCAGGGCCAATACCGACCTTTACGGCGTCGACGCCCGCGTCTATCAGCGCTCTGGCACCATCGTAGGTNGCNACGTTTCCGCCGATCACATCGAGATTAGGATAGGTTTGTTTAATCCAGGCAATCCGATCGACCACGCCTCTTGAATGACCATGAGCCGTATCAACGACTATGACATCTACATCCGCTTCNACTAATGCGGCCACACGATCGTCTGTCTCTTCAGAGGTCCCGACACTAGCACCGACACGCAAGCGNCCNTGCTCGTCTTTGCANGCTGAAGGGTAAGTCTCTGCTTTGGTTATATCTTTAACCGTGACCATCCCGGTTAGCTCAAATTCATCATTCACCAATAGGACTTTTTCAATTCGGTGCTCGTGCAGGATTCGCTTAATCTCTTCGTTACTTGCGCCCTCTTTGGCCGTCAACAGCCTATCCTGCGGGGTCATAACATCTTTCACTTTAAGATCAATTCGATCCAAAAAACGGATATCCCGAGTAGTAATGATTCCAACAAGCTTTTCCCCGTCGACAACGGGCACTCCTGATATCCTATTTTCTGTGGTGGTAGCTATCAGGGTCTCTATCGTCGCTTCAGGGTGTATTGTCACTGGATCTCGGATAATTCCTGACTCAAATTTCTTTACCAACCGAACTTCACGAGCCTGATCCTCTACCGATAAATTCTTATGGACGATGCCGAGGCCGCCTTCCTGCGCCATCGACACTGCAAGCCTCGCCTCGGTAACNGTATCCATCGCAGAAGAAACGACAGGAATATTGAGGCCAATACGCTTGGTTAATTTGCTCTTTAAGCAAACATCAGAAGGCAAGATTTCAGAATAGGCAGGCAGTAAGAGGACGTCGTCGAATGTTAATGCGTCGGTTGAAATACGTAGCATTTACAAGCCTCACAAAATCAAGATTNTACTGACTAGCACTTGATAAGTAAAACAATACTAAAATCAACAATGAATAATCAGCAGGTCAACACCTTTCTTCTCTTAACCCGGTTCAATGCTACAATTATTTTGTGAACAAAATTGAATCAAAAANCCCCGATCCCAAAGTATTCAGTGTCAGCGAGTTAAACCTTCAAGCAAGGGTCACCATAGAAAAGCAATTCAATCTAGTCTGGGTTGAGGGAGAACTTTCTAATTTTGCTCGTCCCAGGTCAGGCCATTGGTATTTCACTCTTAAAGATGATAACGCTCAGGTNCGATGTGCCATGTTTGCCAATCGAAATAGACTCGCACAGCTTCAGCCCGCCGATGGCCAACAAGTTCTAATTAAAGGCCGTGTCAGCATCTATGAGGGGAGAGGCGACTTCCAGATAATNGTCGATCAGATTGAACANGCCGGCGAAGGCCTTCTGAGGCAAGCGTACGAACAACTGAAAGTAAAACTATCGTCGGAGGGTTTGTTTTCGGAGGAATCAAAAAAACCACTACCCTCGTATCCAAGACACATTGCTATCGTGTCATCCCCCACAGGCGCTGCAGTTAAAGACATATTGGCAGTGTGGGGAAGACGATATCCCGCCCTAGAGGTCACTCTGGTACCGACCTCCGTACAAGGAGAAAACGCAGCGACAGAGATAATCGAAGCGTTAGACTCAGCTGAANAGCTTGGACCAGACCTAATCATCGTGACTCGGGGTGGAGGGTCGCTCGAAGATCTTTGGAGTTTTAATCTAGAGTCGGTCGCACGAAGAATATTTGCTTGTCAGATTCCNCTTGTATCTGCAATCGGCCACGAAATCGATTTCACCATAGCCGACTTCGTNTCAGATATAAGAGCACCGACTCCTTCAGCCGCCGCTGAAATCNCNGTCCCAGAACTNACNGAGNTNCGCGATCAAGTCAAAGATTTCGAGAAGACTCTGATCAATAGCTGGAAAAACACAAAACAAATGCTGCAGCTGACGTTGCAAAATGCNAGATTAAGACTGTTGAGCCCGACCACCGTGATCGAGCAAGCTCATCAGAGAATTGACGATGCTTCGAATCGAACGCTGACAGCTATAACGCGCCTTATCGATCTGCAAAAGGAGCGATTGGCAAACAACAGGGCTCAGCTCCGCATATTGGGGCCAAATCAAAAATTATCAGGCGCAAAATCCGAATTGCTGTCCAAAAAGACTCGGTTAATTCGCTCGATCCAAGACAAGTTACTCAAAGACGACGAGAGGCTAAGAAGCCTTGCCCGGGTATTGGAGAGTGTTAGCCCTCTACCGACGCTATCACGAGGTTACGCTATTGTTCGCGATCAGGACTCTGCTTCAGTGCTAACAAAGAAAAGCCAACTCGAGATGGGACAGCGAGTGGTAACACGGATAACCGACGCGATCTTTGTCAGCAAAATTGAGAAAATCGAAAATACCGAAGAAGAAGGCTCTGGCATCAAATGAGGTGGCTTTCATTCATCCTTCTTTTGGTAAGCTCCAGNGCGATAGGTTCTAACGTACCAGGCGGCGTTGTAGTATGGGATATTCCTGATGGAGCAACGGGAATACGCTACCAAAACAGGCCCGTACTAATTATCGGGAGCAAGGCGATAGTCGGTATCCCTGTCTTTGAAAAGCCGGGGCAGCATAGCCTAAGCTTTATGCTAGACGGAGAACGAAAAAATCATAATTTTGAGGTCAAAGAGAAAAAGTATACCGAACAGCACATTACGATTAAGAACAAAGCGCTGGTCAGTCCACCTCANACACAGCTTGATCGAATTCGAGAGGAATCCAAAAGACAAAGAGCCCTNTATGATAGTTATTCAAGTGTAGTTCAATTCAAAGGAGGCTTCGAGATGCCTTTAGAAGGAACTATCACTAGTCTGTTCGGACATCGCAGGTACTTTAACGGACAGCCACGAAGTCCTCACAGCGGCTTAGACATTGCTGCTAAGGAGGGCACACCGATTCTTGCTCCCGCTTCAGGAGAGATCGTCTTAGCCGATGAGCTCTATTTTAATGGGAAGACNGTGTTTATTGATCATGGACAAGGTCTAGTGACCATGTATTGTCATATGTCTGAGATTCTCGTCGCCAATGGGAAAGCGGTACAACAGGGTCATCAGATCGGACTTGTTGGCTCAACAGGAAGAGCAACGGGCCCACATCTGCACTGGTCAGTCAGCCTTAACGGTTTCCGAGTAGACCCTTATATTTTAATAGANAACTTAAATACTATTGTCGGCGCTGGCGACGTTTCTTATGGCGGATGATGCGCGTTCGTCGGTTTTTTTGCTTTCTCGTCAATTCGTTTCGCCGACCTGCGAATGGGTTTTCCGAATCACGAAAATCGATAAAAACGGGGTTTCCTATGAGGTCTAGACGCTCCCTGAACCCGTTTTCGAGATAGCGTTTATAGGAGCCTGGCAACTCTTTCAGTTGGTTCCCGTGAATCGCGATCCTTGGAGGGAAACTGCCAGCTCTTGTCGCGACCTTCAACCTTATATTACGACCACGGATCGAAGGAGCAGGATGCGCTTGCACCAAGGCCTCCAGAACACGACTCAAATAGGAAGTCGAAACCTCAAATTCTCCTGCAACCTTGACTGCTTCAACTTCTGAAAAAAGGTGACCAACCCCCGAGCCATGCAAAGCCGAAATCCTCTTAACAATCACCCAAGGGATAAAAGACAGTTTTCTTTCCAGGCTTTTGTTGGCTTGCTCTTTTTGATCCCGGTCTAATCCATCCCATTTGTTGACAGCAATAATAAGCCCGCAACCAACTGACAATGCGTATTCCAGAATATGTAGGTCTTGATCGACGACACCTTCTTGCGCATCCAAAACGAGGATAGCAACCTGCGCTCTCTCCATTGCGTCTAGTGCTTTCACCACAGAAAACTTTTCTGTTATCTCAGAAACCTTCCCTTTTCTGCGTACGCCAGCGGTATCTATTAAGACATAATCAGCGCCTTCCAAATTAAACGGAATATCGATGGAATCCTTCGTAGTACCTGGCATATCAAAGACAACTTGCCTGTCTTCGCCTATAAGCCGGTTCACGAGAGTTGACTTGCCTACATTCGGGCGACCAATTACTGCGACTCTGGTTCCTTTCTCTTGCACCTCCGAATCAGGTTCGATTGAAGAATTTTCAAAAGAAGAGCTTAAGCGATCAACAAAATGAGATACCCCTATACCGTGGGCAGAGGAAATAAACGCCAAGTCGTCGAAGCCGAAAAGCGAGAACTCACTCACCA
This sequence comes from Gammaproteobacteria bacterium, assembly GCA_002727775.1. Taxonomy (GTDB): domain Bacteria; phylum Pseudomonadota; class Gammaproteobacteria; order Pseudomonadales; family Azotimanducaceae; genus UBA4421. The sequence continues at coordinate 29,150 of PBUF01000086.1, read as the reverse complement.
GCTGATCCCTAGAAACACCATCGACTTTATTAATTACAGGAAGAAAGTCTATGTTCTGGCTTCTCAAATAATCGACAATTTCTTGATCAACCGCAGTAATTCCTTCTCGGCCATCAAAAAGCAGAACCACCAAATCCGATTCTTTAACTGCTACCAGGGTTTGCTCGAACAAAACATCCGACAACTCATGATCGCCAAAAACGCCCCCGGTATCAATTAAACGAATAGATTTATCAGCACTAGACAGGACCCCATAACGCCGATCTCGAGTGAGACCGGGAACGTTAGCAACAAGTGCATCTCGGGTTTTTGTAAGCTTGTTGAATAAGGTCGATTTACCTACGTTAGGCCTGCCAACTAGGGCAACGGTGCCTGAAATTTGATCCATCGACTATCTCAAATTAACTTGAATCGCTTGCAAACTACCCGAATTAGTTAAGATATACAAAACCCCCTCAGACACGACCATATTAGACCGAATACCGCTACGATCAATTTTACGCCTGCCCATTAAGCGACCATCCCTTTGAGCTATGACGTGCAGATAGCCATCAAAATCGCCAATAGCCACATAATTGGAAAAGGCCGACGGAGAGCTAAGCTGACGACGCGCGAACGATTCTTGGATCCATATCGACTCTCCAGTATTTTGATCTACGGCGTGCACCGAATCGTCCTGATCTACTAGATATATCTGCCCATAGCCTTCCGCCAAATCTTGAAATGAGGAACTCTTGTATTCCCATCTAGGTCTGCCGTCTCGAATTGACAGACGCTTTAATCTTCCCTGATAAGAAGACGCGTAGATAGAAGCACCTAAGGATAAAGGATCAGCGTCTACGTCAACAATCCTATCAAGCTCGGATCGTCCTTCCGGGAGCATGACTCGGTGCTCCCAAACTGGTTCACCGCTATCCGCTCTCAATGCTATTACCTTGCCATTTGAAATACCCGCAACGACGAGACCATTCTGCACTGTTGGAGAACTCGTTCCTCGAAGAGTCAAAATTGGCGTCTGATTGTCATACGCCCAGATTAATTCACCTGTTTTTTCATCCAATGCAGCAATTCTGTCGTTAACCGATTGGACAAAAATCTTTCCATCACTGTAGGCGGGAGTAGAAAGAATCTCGGTATCCAGCTGCGACCGCCAAGCCAAAGAACCATCCGCCAAAGACAAAGCAACGACTTCTCCACGGGTGGTACCCAAGAGAACCATACCTGCTCCAGAACCCAAGCCACCGCTAACAAAGCTAGGATCGTCTCGATCAATAAAATTCAAGAAGCTAAAAAAACCTCGGTCTAATTGATCAAACTGCGTACGCCAATTCCGCTTCCCGGTAAATCGATCCACGGAAACAACCATGCCATACCCATCACCAGCTAAAATTTGATCCGCNACTACAACCGGGGATAATTTTAGGTACTTTTTCCCTAGACCTTCGCCTATTGACGTTCTCCAGAGTCTCTTGAGCGTTACTTCTGGCTCAAATTTTACTAATTCGGCGGGTTCAAGTTTCTCTTTTTTGTCTTTTTTGTCGCGTTCCTCAACTCCAGGGAGCCAGGTAAACCAGCTACAGCCGCCTAAGAGAAACGGCAATACAAACAACAAAAACTTCCTCTTTCGTCCTACGTTAGTCACTTTGGTCTTCCGACTTTTTAGGTGCTAGGACACTCTCGGCTTCTTTCAAAGCCTGGCTAAGCTGCTTGTCAGGCAACACGTAGGTTCCTTTGTAAGGNGAAGCATTGTCTANTTTAAGNTTCAAAAGAGGCCTATCCACGCCCTCTTCNAGCTCANCGAAAGCCCTTTCATAAGATTGATGCGCAAGCTCAATCTCTCTTCTNCTAGTATGAATGTCACCCTTAAGTTCTAAGGCCCAAGAAAGAAAGCCCNTCGTCTTAACCTTCTGNAGAGCCGCTAACGCCTCTTCACTTTTNTCCAACTCGTATTGCACTTTGGCGAGTCTGATTAGTGAAATATCTTTTAACAACACTTCGTCAGACGCTTCTAGCGCCTCCTCAAGCAGCTGCTCGGCTTCAAAAGTCTCGCCATTCGAAAATTTCTTTTCAGCTTGATCAAACAATATCAACACGTGCGCTGTGCTGCCGGAATGTTCTTGAGCTATTGCAGCAAGGAAGCCTTCTCTCTGATCCGAATCAGAATCTAGATATTGTCTAAAGACCTCGCTGCTTTGCTCACCAGCATCCTCCTGATANGACCCGTAATAATTCCAACCGGCAATACCGAGCACCGCAACAAACACACTGGCGAGTAGAAACGTGCCNTTTTCACTCCACCAACTCTTTAAACGCTCGACCTGTTCTTCATCGCTCAAATAATCAGACACANGNACCCTCATATGTTGATTCGTTCAACNCGAGTCGAAATTGTCTCATATCAAGATCGACATTTAACTGTTATCGCTCATTATCTTTTTAATGGCCCCTTCGATNGGCAAACCTACCTGACCATCNTCGCTATCCCTCATGTTCTTCAGNGTGACAATATTCTGTTTAACTTCTTCATCTCCGATCAAGACCGCCCACTTGGCACCCACCGCATCTGCTCGTTTTAATTGCTTCTTGAAATTTCCGCCTCCCATATGAACGCGGACTCTTAAACCAGCGTCTGACTTTCGAATCAGCTCAGCCATATTCATTGCTTTCCCTAAGAGACTTTCCTCCAGAAAAGAGACATAGACATCGACACTTACCCGAGACTCTTGAGTCTGCTCTAGCGCTTCAAGCGCTAGAATCATTCGCTCTAAACCGATGGCAAAACCGATTGCAGGAGTCTGTCGACCTCCCAGTCGCTCTACTAATCCGTCATACCTACCGCCAGCACAAATCGTGTCTTGGGCACCCACATTATTGGCTTTCCATTCGAAAACGCAGTCCGTGTAATAATCTAGTCCTCTCACTAAAAAGGGGTTAATCACGTAATCCTGTCCTTGCTCAGTCAATAATGCGCACAACCGACTGAACCGTTCTTTACTTTCGGAATCTAAAAAATCCTCCAACTTAGGCGCTTTTTCTAGTATCAGCTTTGTCTTCTCATTTTTGGTGTCTAGAATCCTCAGCGGATTGGTCTGCAATCTTCGTTGGCTATCTTCGTCAAGGGCAGCTTTATTAGGCTGCAAAAATTCTACAAGTGCTAAGCGGTACTTTTTTCGAGCCTCTAACGAGCCAAGATTATTTATCTCTAAGGTAAGCACTTCCGTTAGACCTAAACCTTCCCAAATATCTCGAGCCAAAAGAATCAGTTCTAAATCGATATCTGGACCTGAGAACCCGTAGGCTTCCACACCTATTTGGTTAAACTGACGGTACCTGCCTTTTTGCGGTTTCTCGTACCGAAACATTGGCCCAGCATAAAAAACCTTCTGGGTTTGATTGTAAAGCAACCCATTTTCTTCAAGGGCTCTGACACAACCAGCAGTCCCTTCTGGTCTGAGACTTAAGCTGACTCCGTCTCGATCCTCTAGACTGTACATCTCCTTCTCGACTATATCTGTTGCTTCACCGACTCCCCTGGCAAAGAGTTCAGTATATTCAAGCAAGGAGATTTGGATTTCGTCATAGGCGTAGGATCGAATAGTTTGCAAGACGCGCTCTTGAATCTCGCTAATTTTAGAGGCCATGCCAGGCATAGCCTCTCGCATTCCCCGAACAGACTGGACTCGACTACTCGACACTGTCAACTCTCCGGCGGAGATTAAAGACAGCGATGTTGTTCCTCGTATANGGGGCTAATTCCACATTGTTTCCATTAAACCGAATAATTACGCCCGGTGCGTATCCCAATTTAATCCTGAAAGGAGCGGTCCCCCGATAAAACCTAGAATCTCCTGAACGACCTAAATCCGCGGTCAATAAATTTTGTTGGGTATCACTAATTTCAAACCAGCAGTCATCATTAAACTGAATCTCCAGCTCATCATCGCCACCCTCTCCCAACAAATCGAAATCGTCTCCGTCAGACGATAAGACTTCTAAAGACTCATCGATTTCACTAGCGCCACCCTCCCTAACCGGNCCTTCAACGGAAGACAACTGAGGGGCTTCGTCTAAAATCTCACCGGAAGCATCGTTCTCGAGACCCTGAGACCCTTGTTNGTAGGAATCATCTTCGTCTCGATCAGACCCCGAGTTAGACGCACCCAAGCCAATCTCCTCTTTGGTCGACACCGAATTGAAGGGCTCTTCATTAATCTGATTATCATCGCTGATCGAAATTTCAGACGATATTTGACTTTGATCAATCCACGTTGTGTAAGCCACATAAAGAACCACGGTGATAACAACTAACGCGAACCCCGTAAGTAATGAGGTAGGATTAAGAGAAGAAGCAGGCGACCGAAAACCGTTCGTTTTATCTTGTTCATTGACTCGNGCCTCTCTTTCGATTCCTTGGTAGAAAGAGACTAACTTTGAGGCCATCTCGTCTGCATCAATACCCACAAGCTTTGAATAGGATTTAACATATCCACGGACGAACACATACGGCGGCAGCGATTCAAAGTCTTCGCTTTCGAGNCTCTCTATTGTCTTCCAGGCAAGCTTTAATTCCTCAGCAACCTCTCTCTGAGATAAGCCCATCTGCTCTCTCGCGCTAACGAAGGCATTTCCAAAACCACTTTCGGCAGCTTCCATGATCTCCTCTCCCTTCAAAAAACTAACCCAAGACCCTAAGGTTCTGAATTAATGTGCTTTCGGATTGTGATCTGCTGTCTCGATAGCGACCGCTTCTTTTGGTTCGGTCTTTGACATTACCAGCTAGCTGCCCACAGGCAGCCGATATATCCTCCCCTCGAGTAGATCTGATCATGGCGGTGTAGCCCTGTTCAATTAATACGCTTTGAAAGTCCAATACCCTCTGTCGGCTTGGGGTTTGATAACCACTGTAATCAAAAGAATTAAAAGGTATGAGATTGATTTTACAGGGCAGGCCTCTCAACAAATTNACGAGCTCGCGCGCATNGCCTAAATCATCATTCACATCTCTAAGCAGGGTATATTCAAAAAGCAGTTTGCGGTGAGGCCCTAAAGAACTCAAATAGCCTCGGCAAGCTTCAAGTAAGCTCGCTATCGGGTAGCGTCGGTTAATAGGGACAAGNTGNTCTCTTATAAGATCATTGGGCGCGTGCANAGAGATCGCGAGAGAACAATCAGTGTACTGAGAGAGCTTTTCTATAGCGGGAACGACTCCCGAGGTGCTAATGGTGATCTTACGTTTTGAGAGACCAAAAGCCATATCATCCATCATGATATCGACAGCAGTTAAAACCGCATCAAAGTTTAGGAGCGGCTCGCCCATTCCCATAAAGACAACATTGGTTACACTTTCATCTCGATCACTTAAATAATCATTCGCAAGAAGNAGCTGGCCCACGATTTCTTCCGAGGACAAATTACCATTGAANCCTTGTTTACCGGTGGCACAGAAACTNCAGTCCAGNGAACAACCCACTTGCGAAGATACGCACAAGGTATTTCGTCCCTTTTCTGGGATCAATACNGTCTCAACAAACTCGTCTTGGTTTACTTGTACTGCCCACTTNACAGTCCCATCAGATGATNTTTCTTGGGATACAACNTTGGGCACCTCAAGCTGCGCATTCATTGCCAGCCATTTTCTTGTATTNAAAGGTAAATCAGTCATGGCTGAAAAGTCGGTTACACCATCATGATATATCCACTTCATCAGCTGCCTACCTCTAAAAGCCTGTTGTCCTTGCGAAACAAACATCATTTCGAGCTGNTCACGGGTATGACCGTATAGATTGACCAGCTCACTCATCTTTATTCCCCGTCGAAAACTTGATTATCTAGTCAACAACTCTTCGTCATCGAAGAAAAAAGCGATTTCGCGTTTTGCAGAATCTGGAGAATCTGATCCATGGACAGCGTTCGCATCTATACTTTCCGCAAAATCCGCTCTTATAGTTCCGGGAGCAGCCTCTTTGGGATCCGTTGCGCCCATAATCCTTCGATTTACACTAATAGCATCTTCGCCCTCTAAAACCTGCACCATTACGGGCCCCGACATCATGTAGGAACATAGGTCNTCATAAAACGGTTTGCCGTCGTGTTCCGCGTAGAAGCCTCCAGCTTGCTCACCAGTCAACTTCAACATTCTTGCTCCCACTATAGCAAGACCAGCTTTTTCAAACCTCGAGTAGATCTCGCCAATCAGATTCCGTTTTACTGCNTCGGGCTTAATAATTGAAAAAGTGCGTTCTAGTGCCATCCGGTTCTCCTGTTTCATTGACAATTTGAAAAGCTCCCCCGAACTTATAAAACGAAGCTTTTCGGGCGGCGGCGTATTATACTTCTCCTCAAGAGCTACGCAATGCCCCTACNACTTTTGCAACTTGTTTCCCTACAGCTTGNACTTCCTCTTCTANNGTNTANCGGCCGAAACTAAAACGAAGTGCAGAGTCAGCCAACTCATTGCTAAGACCTATCCCTTTCAAAACATAAGAAGGNTCGACCAACTCTGAGTTNCANGCTGAACCACTCGAAAGAGCCACATTATCCAGAGCAGACATCAATGTTTCTCCGTTNACGTCAGCNAAACTTACATTAATAATCGAAGGGATGGATNTTTCTAAATCGCTGTTGATNTGAATGTCAGGAATTTGATTTAGACTAGAAAATANAATTTCCCGAAANCGAAGATGAGCNTCAAANTCCTTTCTTCCCTCCANANNCATAANCTCTGCNGCCTCTCCAATACCCACGATTTGGTGAGTTGCTAGTGTTCCAGACCGCATTCCAAACTCGTGTCCTCCCCCGTGAATCATTGGCTGCAAACCGATATTTGATTCTCTGTTCACGAAAAGTACACCTATACCCTTGGGGCCATATATTTTGTGAGCAGAGATAGAAATCATATCGATTCCCAGAGCGCGAACATCAATCGGTATTTTTCCAAAACTTTGGGCAGCATCTACATGAAAAACAACATCCCGATTACTGCAAACTTTTCCAATTTTTTCGATATCATTGATTGCGCCCAACTCATTATTTACATGCATTAAAGAAACGATGAAGGTTTCATCTGTCAGCGCTCTTTCCACCTGATCTGCACTACAACAACCTTTAGAGTCAGGTTGCAAATAGGTAACGTTGAACCCCTTCTCTTCCAAAAAGTGGCACGTATCTAGTACGGCCTTGTGCTCTATCTTACTGGTTATAATGTGATTTTTGTCAGTCTTCTCAGCTAGGCCTTTTATCGCCAAATTATCGGATTCTGTAGCTCCGGAAGTCCAAACTATCTCCCTCGGATCAGCATTAAGTACTTTAGCCACCTGAACACGCGCATTTTCAACTGCTTCTTCCGCCTGCCAGCCAAACTCATGAGTCCTCGACGCCGGGTTACCAAAAACACCTTCAATATCCATATATCTGGACATTAATTTCGCAACTCGGCCATCAATTGGGGTGGTGGCCGCATAATCCATGTAGATTGGATAGTTCATATCAAGCCCTAGCCGACACTACTCACCCGGATCAATGAATCGCTTACCCCACTTAAGAGATTGTCAACATCATCTTGATTAGTTTGAACTAATTTATCGATGGTCACTTTTAACAAGAACCTATCAATTTCCCTGGAAAGTGATGCCCATAAGTTGTGGGTCAAACACATGTCTCCATTATTACAATCTCCTGAACCAGAGCAAAGAGTGACATCGACACCTTCGCCTACAGCTTGTATAACTAAAGATACGCTGACGTTTGAGGGTTCATCCCTCAGAGAGTACCCTCCACCAGGACCACGCTGGCTGGACACTAATCCTGCCTGTCTAAGACGACCGAGCAACTGCTCCAAGTAAGATTCCGAAATATTCTGACGTTTTGCGATATCCTTAACGCTCACTAAACCATTTTCTTGATGAATAGCAATGTCTAGTATTGCGGTAACCGCATAGCGCCCTTTGCTTGTTAATCGCATGGGTCAACTAATCAAACCAATATGAGTAGTTTAGTATGCAATATGGACCTTGATTGATCTACGAAATTTTTTCAGTTGCTTGGCCTTTTGTGTAAATGCTTCAGTATTCCGCGCATCATCTGCACCTCAGTCTCATCTAACTTGATGCGCATGAACATTCGTCGCAGTCTAACTAATGTNTTNCCAGGNTTTTGACGATCAATAAATTCACTTTCAAAAAGCACTTGTTCTAGGTGCTCGAGCATCATCTCNACCTCATTTGAAGAAGCGATCGCCCTATCCCATTCTGGTTCTTTTTTTTGCTTTCCACTTGTAGAGANGAATAATTCATAAACTACTATTTGCAAAGCCATCGCCACATTGAGCACNGGATAGCCTTCGTCGGACGGAATTTGAAGNTGNTAATGNCANAGCTGAAGCTCATNATTCGTTAGACCACTGTCTTCTCTACCAAATAAAATCGCTACTTTCAGATCCGCAGGATGGCGCGAGATTAGGCCTGGTAACTCTTTAGCGAATATTGAAGGCCTCGGGATATTGCGGACTCTTGCGCTTGTCCCAATCACCAGCTGACAATCTGCGATCGCTTTGTTCAAGGTTGAACATACACGGGTATCCTCAAGCAAATCTGTGGCNCCNGCAGCCCTCCAATCNGCCTGCGGATCGGGAAAACGTTTGGGNTTCACCAGCCATAGGTCATTAAAACCCATGTTCTTCATAGCTCTAGCACCAGCTCCGATATTACCNGGATGTTGNGGTTCAACTAGTATTATTCTTACATTTTCGAACACTTGTTCCTCCGAAATTCTTGAGTCTTCGTGTTAACATGACCATCAANCACTTCCTGCTTGAGACACAAAATGCAGCCCATGGCCAATATTGCACTACGAGCCGCCAGAAAAGCCGCNGACTTTATCTTGTTGTCTTTCGATCGGCCAGATCAANTCAGAATTGAAGAAAAAACTTCAAAAGACTTTGTTTCAAATATCGATAAACGCGCCGAGGAAATAATTGTTGAACAAATCCAGACTACTTACCCTACCCACAATATTCTAGCTGAGGAGTCTGGGACAACTCAGGTCGATNAGTCTAACGAATATACNTGGATCGTNGACCCTATAGATGGAACCTTAAACTTCATCCGAGGTATTCCGCATTTCGCTGTTTCAATCGGAATACAAAAGGGCAGGCACTTAGAACACGGCGTGATAGTTGACCCAATAAATCGCGAAGAGTACGTCGCTAGTAGAGGCTACGGGGCCACGCTTAATGGGAAAAAAATCAGAGTTTCGAGTAGCGAGTCTCTGCAAGATGGTCTTGTTTCAGCTGGTATAGCTCCCAGCAACATTAACCAAAGACTGGAGTCATATATAAAAAATCTTCAAGAGTTCACAAGAGCCTGTCAGGCAATCCGATCCACCGGAAGTGCTGCTCTCGACCTAGCATACGTGGCTTCAGGTAAATTCGATGGTTTTTGGCATCCTTCTCTCAAGCCTTGGGATATTGCGGCCGGTATCGTCATAGTCCGCGAAGCTGGGGGTTTCGTAGGAGACTTCGAGGGCGGGGAAAAGTTTTTTGAGTCTGGNGATATCGTGGCTGCAAACCCAAAGTACTTCAAAGCGATCGTTCAAAAATTGTTAGTCTAGCGGNATCAGTCAGTATTACGGAGCATCTTTGTATTCTTCGAGGTTTTCTTCATTAACTACAATCAGATCCTCTCGGCTTATGTTTAATAAAATCAGGACATTCGANGCCACATAAATCGAAGAATAAGTTCCCACCAGCACACCAACGACNAATGCAAGAGCAAAACCTTGTATCGCTTCACCGCCGGCCAGCAAAAGTGACAACAAAACAAACAGTGTTGTTAAAGACGTTACTAAAGTTCNACCCAGGGTTTGATTTAANGATTGGTTTATCACCTCAATTGTAGAACCCTTTCGCATCGATCGAAAATTCTCTCTGATGCGATCGCTTACAACAATGGTGTCATTTAATGAATAACCAATTACCGCCAAAAGAGCAGCTAAAACCGTTAGNTCNAATGTCCAGCCAAAAATAGAAAACAAACCAATCACAATAAGCACGTCATGGACCAAAGCGCTCACAGCGCCTACAGAGAATTGCTTAGTAAACCGAAACAAAATGTAAAGCATCACNACTATTAGAGCNGCTAANAGTGCTAAGCCTCCATCTTCCGCCAACTCCTCACCGACAGCAGGGCCAACGTAACTAGACTGNCGCAATTCTGTTCCAGGAAATTCTCCTAACAGGTNCGCGTAAATCTCGTCTCCTAATGCCGACTGATTTACNCCCTCGACTGGAGGAATCCGGACCAATAAATCACGATTAGAACCAAAATATTGGACTGTCCCATTGCTGAANCCGCCGTTTTCAAGTTCTTCACGTACTAGCTCAGGATCGATCTCTTCACTAAAACCGACCTCGACCATTGCCCCACCAGTAAAATCAAGTCCTAAATTTAAGCCGTTTAAAAGCAGTGAGATCACACAGATCNNGAGAAATACGCCTGAGCCGATCATGGCGTAAACCCGCTTACCCATAAAATCCAATTGGAATTTCATATCCGTAGACGCTCCAAGGACTTTCCACCATAAAACAGATTTACCTGGGCCCTAGTAACAACAATCGCCGTAAACATAGAGCAAACAATACCTACAGCAAGCGTAACGGCAAACCCTCGCACGGGCCCGCTTCCTATCGAGAGCAATATTATTGCGACGAAGAAAGTTGTTACATTAGCGTCAGTAATGGTCAACAAAGCTCGATCAAATCCTGACTGTATAGCTTGCTGCGGAGATTTTTCTTTCAACTCTTCCCTTATCCTCGAGAAAATCAAAACATTCGCGTCCACGGCCATACCGACAGTTAAAACAATACCGGCGATGCCCGGTACCGTTAAAGTCGCGCCCAGAACAGACATAATCGCAACAATCAAAATCAAATTGGCGGTAAGAGCAACATTAGCGGCCAGTCCAAACAACCGGTAGTAAAACAGCATAAATACCAACACCAATAGGAAGCCTATCGCAACAGAGAAAAATCCGCGCTCAACGTTCTCGTCACCCAGCTGGGCACCTACAGTTCGCTCTTCAACGATATACATCGGTGCGGCCAATGCGCCCGCACGCAAAAGAAGCGCTAGATCTTGCGCTTCCCGGATTCCAAGCCCTGTAATTCTAAAGTTAAAACCCAAAGCCGCTTGTATAGTTGCGACGCTGATAAGACGCCTCTCCTCGACAGTAGTTCTAATTTCAGTCAATTCCCCTTCGACTATCCTTTTTTCGATTTGTGGTTTTTGTTCGATGAANAGTATNGCCATNGACCTGCCNATATTTGGGCCNGTGGCTTCATTCATTTTTCTACCGCCATCATTATCCAGCTGGATGTTAACTTGAGGCTGGCTCGTTTGTGGATCGTAACTTTGTTGAGCATCCTGAACATTGTCTCCAGTTACGATGCTTCTGCGCAAAATATCAACATCACGCCCTTCGTAAGCATAGGTTTCGATCTGCGAACGCCGAGAATTGGGCAAGGCAGCTAGTCTGAAATCTAAATTGGCAAATTTATTGAGTATGCGTTTGGCCTTTGCACTGTCTTGCAGCCCTGGCAAATCCACAACTATCCGTGTTCTGCCTAATTTTTGCACCTGAGGCTCCGATACACCTAATTCGTTTACGCGATTTCGTAAACTGGTCAGGTTTTGCGATATCGCCCGATCTTCCAATTCAGTCACTCTATCAGTCTTTAGGGTGTATCTAAGAGAAGGACTGCCGCCTACTTCGCGATCAAACACATCAAAATCCAGGAACTCATCCAAAGCACCGAGAGCCGAATCCTTATCAGATTCGTCTCGGAATTTGATGACAATTGCGCCATCTTCAACCCAATTCCTACCGGGTATGAAACGAATCCGCTCTTTAATCAGCATATCTCGCATTGCTTCGGCCGTGTCAGCTACTACTCCGTCGAGATATTGATCCATATCAACTTGTAAAAGGAAATGGACTCCACCAGACAAATCGAGACCGAGCGACATCGGCTTTCCGCCAATATCCCGCAACCAGGCCGGCGCTGTAGATGCCCTGTTGAGCGACGCAAGATAATCCAACCGATTTTCTGACAGATACTGGTCAACTAATGCCTGCCCTCTGAGCTGGTCCTGGTCGTTATTAAAACGCACTAGCAACTCATATTGAGAATCGGCCATTTCGATTGATTTTGGATAAACCCCATTTCTCACAAGCTCTTCTCTTAGCTTAAATCTAAGATCCGATTCAAAAGGNACTTGTTCTTGACTTCTTATTTGTATTGCAGGNTCTGGCTGGTAAAGGTTNGGCAGAGCGTAAATGGNGCCTATAGCTAGAACGCAAACAATAAGAGCGTATTGCCACGCTCTGAATGTATTAGGAGGCGAGTAGCTCGTCTTATCGGGTACACCTAACAAATTCGCCATTATCGAAACTACCGACTACGAAGCTTTATTCAAGATTCGTCTAGCGATTTGATTGTTCCCTTTGGTAGCGTCGCCCCCACCGCNGTTTTTTGCAATCTCATTTCTACCTCATTACTAACCTGAAGAATTACAAANTCCTCTTCGACTTTGTTAATTTTTCCAACTATGCCGCCCGCAGTCACAATTTCATCTCCCTTATTCAAAGCAGAAATTAAACTTTGGTGTTCTTTTCTTCTTTTATTTTGAGGACGAATCAACAAGAAATAAAAAATTGCAACAAAACCAACAAGAAACAAGATATTGATCAATCCTGCATCGCCGCCAGCAGCTCCGCCATCGGCCGCATGAGCTATAGAAACTATTTCAATCATATTTTTCCCAACCTATTTTTAGGCTTTCTACGAGCGTGCGGAATGTACCTTGTTCAATGGCATCGCGCAATCTCGCCATGAGAGAATGATAATAATAGAGGTTGTGCTTTGTCATTAAAATTGATCCAAGCATTTCACCGCAACGATCCAGGTGATGCAGGTAGGCCCTGGAAAAATTCTGACAAGTATAGCAATCACACTCTTCATCTAAGCTACGATCTGAAGACTTGTGCTTCGCGTTACGTATCTTCACGACACCACTCGACGTAAAAGCATAGCCATTTCGGCCGTTACGAGTAGGCAACACGCAATCGAACATATCCACACCCAGCTCGACGCCCATAACAATATCCTGCGGAGAACCAACTCCCATCAGGTACCTGGGAGCCTCTTGGTTCATGTGAGGAAGCAACCGTTCAAGTGTCTCTTTCATTTGTTCTTTGGATTCGCCTACTGATAATCCTCCGATGGCATATCCATCGAATCCAATTTCACGTAACCGTTGCAAGCTTTCAAACCTGAGATTCGCATGCATTCCTCCCTGAACGATCCCAAAAAGTTTTGAGTAAAGCTTAGAATTTGAGGCCTGAGCACCTTCAAAACGTCTTTTACATCGCTCCGCCCAGCGCATCGATAATTCCATCGAATCACGAACTTCAGACTCTGACTTATCAGGGGAAGTGCAATCATCCAGGACCATTATGATGTCTGAACCAAAATTCATTTGCGCATCGATTGACCTCTCAGGAGTCAACTCAACTTTGTCACCATTCACTGGTGAACGAAATACCACGCCCTGCTCTGTTAATTTGTTCATTTCTCCAAGACTGAAAATCTGAAATCCACCGCTGTCGGTCAGGATAGGCTTGNTCCAATTCATAAAACGGTGCAATCCTCCAAGGCTNCGAATCGACTGGTCACTTGGCCTGAGCATTAAGTGAAAAGTGTTGCCAAGTAANATCTGTGTTCCTATCTCAGAAAGATCCAAAGGGGTCATGCCCTTCACCGTTCCATACGTGCCGCAGGGCATAAACACGGGCGTCTCAACCACACCGTGCCCTAGATTCAGTCGACCCCTTCTAGCCGCGCCATCGCTTTGAATCAATTCGAACATAAATTCTTTTCCAGCCAAGACGCATCACCATAACTAAAAAATCGGTAGCCCTCTTTCACCGCCTCTTCGTAAGCATGCAACACCCTTTTTTGACCAGCAAAAGCCGCCACCATCAACAATAATGAAGATCGTGGCAGATGAAAATTTGTCACCATACAGTCGACAATCTGAAATTCGAATCCAGGAGTGATGAAAAGACTGGTATCACCGTTTAATTTTTGCTGATCCAAAACGCCGTCTACAGCAGCACTCTCTAGAGCGCGCACAACCGTTGTCCCGACCGCTACCACACGGCCTCCACGCGCCTTGGTTGAATGAATTTGATCCGCTGTCTCCTTAGGGATTTCATACCATTCTCGGTGCATCTGGTGTTCTTTAATATTCTCAGTGCGAATAGGTTGAAAGGTCCCAGCCCCAATATGAAGAGTTAACTCAACTACCTTGACNCCCTTTTCCTTGATCTTCTCTAACAACTCTTCGGTAATGTGAAGTCCCGCGGTCGGGGCTGCCACNGCTCCAAGGTGTTTTCCATAAACNGTCTGATAGCGGGAATGATCTATTGAGCTTTGNNCCCTTCCCAAGTANGGCGGTATTGGAATCTCACCAAAAGATTCGAGAAACTNTCCGACATTCAAGGGNAACTCTAGAAGATANAACTCTTTTTCCCGACCAATACAATGCACTTTGTACCCATTNATTAANATGCTGCGNCCCGTTTTAATNGGTTTACTTGCTCTGATCTGACAATAGGCCTTTCTGCTTTGCTCAAAATCCCCCAAAATCCTCTCTACCATGATTTCGCATGAGCCACCGCTGTCTTTAAGGCCCTTCAGTCTTGCCTTCAAAACCTTGGTGTTGTTTAGAACGATCAAATCATCTTCACCAATCAATTTTAAAATATCTTCAAATTGATAGTGCTCTAGGCCTGCCAGCGATACTCTAAGGAGCCGCTCCTTGCCTCTGGTTTCACTTGGGTATTGAGCAATTAACCCATCGGGTAGCACGAAGTCAAAGTCTGATAATTTTGTTTTTTCTTCCATTGGCTTTACCGACCAACATTAAGCGACTATTGTAACTCTGAATCAGGTTGGGCAAAATGCTTGGCCTCTTTGCCTGGGTGGCGAAACTGGTAGACGCGCCGGATTCAAAATCCGGTTCCTTAACGGGAGTGTCGGTTCGAGTCCGACCCCAGGTACCAAAAAAAGAGACCTAGAACGTTAGTCTAAAGGCAACACCCTCACCTCTTGAGTGGCACTTCGACCCTCTTCGATGAATAAACCAATACCACCGCAATTTAAGTCTTCATCCATTGCTTCTAATTTAACCTCGCCATCAATCATGCCAATGAGCTGGTTGTCATCAAACGCTAGAGAAAAGTGATAAGTATCGCCGAAAGACCAGTCAAAAGCAGTTTTAGCAAGACACATCTCCTCGTTCAGCAATTTGTTGAGACACAAATCCCCTTCGCTGTTCAGCACCAACGAATAATAACGTCGCATGCCCTGCAGCCTGCCCGCAACACCAACCCTCTTGACAAGATGAGGAGTAATGTCCGCTTCGACTTTGTAATTCACCCAATCTCTACCACCCTGAATAATAAGACCGGACCCTTGATTTTGTACCAACCGGTAGGGCTCTGGCCGAGAACTAAACGTGTCCACCGCGTTAACCCATGCGCGCCTCCACATCGTTCCTTTACCCTCAGGCCGTCCTAGTTTCAANTTTGGGATCCCAGACCACTTTAAGCAATCCAGGAAAACTGTTCCCTCGCTCACTAGNTCGATGCCNACCTCAAATATAGGATGCGCATANCTTGGNATTTCAAGCTTAANCTGGCTTGATTCNGTTGAAGANACCGNGTTCGNCTGACCAAAAACGTGAGAAATTTCGTCNTTNTCACCATAGTAGCTCACATAGAGTCGGCAACNAGGACCCGTTTCGGCATCAGCGATTAACCGCGCCTCTATAGTTTGACCTGGATAGATCTTTGGTGAGGACAACAACGCGTAACCACGACTCTCGAACATCTTCGCAATGTCTTTCGATGGAGCGAAAACTGGCGACCCAAAAGCTGACTCTCCACGCGAGCTAGTTAGCTTCAGGGTATGGTCTCCGAGAGCACTCTTAGATTTAACATTTTCAATTGAACCTTCACCGCGAGTCACCAAAAAGCCTTGAACAGAACCTGGTAATTCAAAATGAAATTGGGCGCCTTGTTTTGGCATCCATTTCTCTTGACCTCTCATAATACGAGCGGTGTTAATAATGTGAGTAGCTTCCGTAGCACAGTCTGAAATACTCCGACTGGGTTCCGCAGTAGGTATGTAAATGCGATCTGCAACCGGNCCTCTCCAGTCAAGGCCCTTGCTCATGCTACTGTCAATTCCCTCTAGTCCATTTTTGATACCCATCAGACAACCCACATTTCCCGAGTTACAGTCGGTATCCCAGCCACAGGTATTGATAATCTTCATTGTCTCNGAAAAATCNTCCTCNCCATGGAGCAAAGAGTGAATAATCAANCCATGNTTTGGAATCATGTGACAATTGCCACCGTATTTGTCATAACCATAGACACTCTCTAGCTTTTCTCGAGTAACCCTCCAGTCCGATTCTTGAGCGTGCCAGTTACGAACATCATCTATTAACTGCTTAATAATCGAGTCTGTCGGTATGTACCCCAATGCTCTATCTAATAATCTGTTCGTATCGGACTCTGTAAAAGCCAGAGACTCCATCACNGCTAGAACGACAGCCCCGTAAACTGCTTCGCCATCATGACTGACCCTAGCTGCCTCGGTTGCCAACTTAGCTGCTTGATCTGGGTCATCGGGTGAAACCATTGCCCATCCATCTATGAATATCTGAGCACCGATTTGTTCAGAGACGACTCGGCCATTCAATGCACTGGAACCGCTCTGCGGCGCCTTTATGCCATTTTTCAGCCGTAAATAGGCCGTATGTTCAGTAGAATTACCGAGGCCTCCCCACCAAAGTATCGTTTTGTTCTCAATTAAGTAATTTAGCCAAGTATCGCCCATCTCCTCAGAACCAATCCNAGGACTGTAACCGTTGTCTTCCAAGGATCGAACAAAGGTGAATGTACCTGAAATATCGTCATCCGTAACAATCAANGGGACNCCTAACTTGTCGTGCACATAATGCTCTATGTCCCCGAGTTTCTCCTGGATCATCTGATANGACCAACCTTCGAAAGGTCTACCNAANTAAACACCAATNACCTTNCCTAAAACACCAGCATAAACTCGTTCCGAATAATCGTCGGGCAACGTCATACTCATCTTCTTTATGTCCTCTACTTTTACCGAAATTTTGTCGCATCAACANTTTGTGCGNAGTCAAATCTTCCCTTAGCATACGCTNTAACCAATATGACTAACTATCAACTCACCATCAAGTCCAAATTAGTTTTGCTACTTGCTTNTATTCGTTGAACTTCAACAAATGAACGAANACCAAACATATGGCACTCCAACTGGCATTCCTCGAAGACTCGGGGCCTTCTTCTATGACTTATTACTAATCATGAGTTTATGGATGGTGACTTTATGGGCATGGATTCTCATTAACGATGGGGAAGCCATNTATGGCNCATTTGTCCAGCTAGTGCTGATGATGGAATTCATTGCATTCTATATTTACTGCTGGACTAGAACAGGTCAGACACTCGGCATGAGAGCTTGGAAAATCAAGATAGTCGACGTTGATGGCGAAAACCCAACCCTTAAACAATCAATCGTTAGATTAATCGTCCTTCCAGTTTCCTGGTCTGTTTTTGGTCTCGGTTTCTTTTGGTTTTACTTTAGTAAAACCCAACAGACATGGCACGATAGGTTCAGTCATACCTTCACGGTAAAGCTGTCAGAGGAAGAGACAGACTAGCGTTTAGACCTTTCTGGGGCTATCAATTTGCCTACATAGATAAAAAGCGAAAAATGCAAANGGCATGTGAACACACCATAAACCCAAATAAGCCGGTATCGAANCCTCAACTATCGCGTTGTGATTAAACAACAACAACAAATAATAAGAAAAGACAGACAGTGCGCCCTGTACTACTTTCCCGTAACGCCCTTGTCTTGATTTCGTTCTAGACAATCCTAACGCAAGAAAGCCGGACAAAACGGAAAAAATGGGAAGCCCTACTCTCCAATGGAATTCTCCGGCTTCCTCCGGAGAATCGCCTAATCTAAAAAAGTCCTTACCAGCCACATCAAATCGCCTACTTTCTGTCTCCCCAAATGTGATTTCCTGATCATAGGACTCAAACTCAATCACCTGGTAGTCTGCTTGCCCAGGGTTCCCTTGATATCTGAAGCCTTTTTGTAACCGAAGAAACCTGGTCTTCGCTTCCTCGTTAACAACAATCTCGCCTCTTTCAGCCCAAAATGCGATCTCATCCTTAATTCTGGTTTTTTCAAATATAAATATATTGGNNAGCACCCCATCATCCGCCGATACTCCCTCGCTATATATCGTATAGNNACCTTGTTTGAGTGTCAGAAAATTACCCGGATTAATAAGGTCAAAAGTCGATATCTTTCGTTGCTCCGTTANCAATNCGTCCAACAAATGAGAACACTTTGGAGTGAGATATAACGACAGCGATGCCACGAACAAACTGACGCCCAAAACGGGCCAGCATAACCAGCTACCTACCTGTCTGATGCCAACACCCGAAGCATGAAAGATCACCATCTCGCTTTCAGCATAAAGCCTACCAAAGGTAAGCAGAACGGCAAAAAACATCGCAATGGGTGCCACGATCTGAAGAAACTCGGGTAAACGATAAACAATAAACATTACTGCTAGCNTGCCGGANAGCGATCCCAAAGAAGCCTCTTCTAAATAACCAAGAAACCTCCCCCCTACGACAACTAGCAACAAAAACCCCATTATCAATAGGAAAAGCCCAAATAACTCTTTGTTTACGTATCTTTGAGCTATAGCCATATGGTCTTATCGTCGTTTTGCCTTAGAATTAAGGGTAACAAATTTTGCAGTCGAACCATGAAATACTTAAACAGCTCAGCAGACCTATTGGACAAAAAATCCTCCTGCATCGTTACTTCGTTAAAGAACGCCAGAAGACTCGCAAAGAGCCTGGGCGGAGCTAAGCAGCTCCGAAATACCATTCGAGACTTCATCGACAAAAATGGTAACTCTATTTGTGTTCAACTAGACGGTAAAATTGAAAGACTGCTAATCGTTGGCGGAGCTTTAAAGAGCNCAGACTTGGACTCTCTTGCAAAGCTGNTCACTCCTGTCGCGAGTCAACTCATTAAAATGCCAATCAAGGACGCAGTTTTTGACCTCGAAGCGTTTAAAACAAAAAAAGTTAAGTGGGNCCATATAGTCCAGGTCATTGCTAAAGCAGTGACTGATAATGCCTATCAATATGACAAGCACAAATCAAAAGCCGCGGANAAATACTCTTTAAAACAAGTTCGCTTGCATGCCCCCGGCGCAGAAAAACGAGAACTTTCAAACGCGATTAGGCTAGCCAATGCACTTGATGAGGGACTTAAGCTAGCAAAGGACCTCGGAAACGAACCACCTAACGTATGCAACCCCAATTACCTGCTAAAAGAGTCCAGGAGGCTGGCAAGAAAACCAAACGTCAGNGTCTCGAGCTTCAACGAGACAAAAATGAAGGAATTGGGTATGGGCGCTTTTCTTGCGGTCAGTAAAGGCAGCGAGGCACCTGGNCAGATGATTACGATCCGTTATAACGGAGCCAAGGCAAACCAGGCNCCAGTCATACTGATNGGAAAGGGGATCACCTTTGACACAGGCGGTATTTCTTTAAAACCTCCCCCTGCGATGGACGAGATGAAATTCGACATGTGCGGAGCCGCATCAGTTATAGGCGCGACGATGGCCGCGATAGAAGCAAAACTCAAAATAAATCTAATTACTATCGTGGCAGCAGCAGAAAATATGCCAAGTGGAANGGCCACGCGGCCTGGAGACATTGTCAAATCTTATTCCGGAAAGACTATCGAGATTCTCAACACTGACGCCGAGGGAAGGCTAGTTTTATGCGATGCGATTGCTTACGCTAAATCCTTTAAGCCCAAAGCGATCGTCGACGTCGCTACCTTGACCGGGGCGTGCATAATTGCCTTGGGTAGCCATGCAAGTGCCTTGTACTCAAATGATGACCAGCTTGCGANCTCTCTAGAGAGTGCCGCAAGTGAATCTGGAGATAAGGTCTGGCGAATGCCACTTTGGGAAGAATACCAGGGAAATCTCAAGAGCAATTTTGCCGATATGGCTAATGTCGGAGGAAGAGAAGCTGGAAGCGTCGTTGCCGCCTGCTTTCTCTCTCGTTTCGCAGACAATGAAAAATGGGCTCACCTGGATATAGCTGGTAGCGCNTTTCATTCCGGACCAAGAAAAGGNTCCACCGGNCGACCCGTTCCGCTGCTATTTAANTACCTTCAGAGCCAGGAAAACTAAANTGACCCGGNCAGATTTTTACGTGCTTGAAGATCTTGCCATTGATGCGGCCTATCGATTCGCTTGTAGGCTCTGCCTCAAAGCGATAAATGCGGGCACGAAAGTACACCTTCATCTGCAAGACGAGGTAGCAATCAATAAGATGGATGAGCTGATGTGGAATTACCCACCAGAACGTTTTCTGCCTCATGATGTAGTCTCGAGTGAAGCAACCAAATCGCCGGTGCAACTGGGCTGCGAAGAGCCCACACTACAGGAAGGATTGCTGATTAATCTTTCAGAAGAAATACCCTATTTTTTCGGAAGGTTTGATCGTGTCGCTGAGATCATCGTGCAAAATCAAGTGTCGGAAGGAAGAGTTCGCTATAAATTCTACCGTGATCGGGGTTACCCCTTGCAGCATCATCAATTAAATCAATGGGAAGACTGAACATTAAGCAACGACTTCCTACCAAGGTTATTTCGGCAGTCTTTATANAGTGAATCAATCGAATGGATAACAATTTTAACTCGTCTCAAATAGAACAAGAGCTCTACAAAATGTGGGAAGAAGAAAACTTCTTCGCCCCCGCAGATAGANACAATCAAAAAAACTTCTGCGTCTTGATNCCTCCACCTAANATAACGGGGACCCTGCACATGGGTCATGCCTTTAATCACACGCTTATCGATATCTTGATTAGACATAGCCGNATGANNGGTAAACGCACCCTATGGCAGGGAGGNACTGACCACGCCGGGATTGCGACTCAAATGCTAGTCGAAAGAAAGCTCGCTGAAGAGAATCTAAGCAAGATAGAACTGGGAAGAGAGAAATTTCTCGAGCGAGTCTGGGATTGGCGCCTCAACTCTGGAAACACAATAAGCCAACAGATCAGACGGATGGGGTCGAGTATTGATTGGTCCAGAGAACGGTTCACCATGGATGAGGATTACGCAGATGCTGTCCTGGAGGTCTTTGTGAGGCTTTATGACGAAGGATTGATTTATCGGGGCCAAAGACTGGTCAATTGGGACCCAGAATTAAAAACCGCAATCTCCGACCTTGAAGTTGAAAACACAGAAGAAAACGGTCACCTGTGGCACATTCGCTATCCATTGACAAACGACGCTCGAACGAAAGCAGGCCATCCTTACCTGGTTGTTGCAACCACAAGACCAGAGACCATGCTCGGAGATACTGCGGTGGCCGTCCACCCTGATGATGAGCGCTACACCAACCTAATTGGGACTTCTGTAGAGCTCCCGCTTTGCTCAAGAACAATACCGATTATCTCAGACGAATACGTAGATCCAGAATTTGGAACTGGTTGCGTCAAGATAACTCCAGGACACGATTTCAATGACTACGAAGTAGGCGCACGGCATGATCTACCTTTGATCAACATCCTTACAGAGACCGCGCAAATTAACGAGGAGGCACCTCAAGCATACCAAGGACTGGATCGATTCGAAGCCAGAGAAAAAATCATAGAGGATCTAGAAAAAACCGGTTTGTTGGAATCAATTGACGATCACTCATTGATGGTGCCGAGAGGCGACCGCTCCGGATCTATTATTGAACCCCTATTGACTGACCAGTGGTTTGTTAAAATTCAGCCGCTCGCCTCACCAGCAATCGACGCTGTTAAAAAGGGAGAAGTGCGTTTTGTACCAAAACAATATGAAAACGTTTACTTTTCCTGGATGAACAACATACAGGACTGGTGTATTAGTCGTCAGCAATGGTGGGGACACCAAATCCCAGCGTACTACGACTCCGAAGGAAATATATACGTAGCAAAAACCGAAGAAGAGGCGCGTGAAAAATACAATTTAGAATCATCCTTACCACTAAGCCAAGATGGAGACGTGCTCGAAACTTGGTTTTCGTCGGCTCTATGGCCGTTCGCTACTATGGGATGGCCCAAAGAAACCGATGATCTAAAGCATTTCCTGCCCTCCAGCACTTTGATAACTGGCCATGACATTATCTTTTTCTGGGTAGCAAGGATGATCATGATGACGCTTCACTTCACCCAAAAGGTGCCCTTCGAAACGGTCTATATACACGGCATCATACGAGACGCGGATGGGCATAAAATGTCGAAGACAAAAGGAAATGGCCTAGACCCTTTAGACTTCATAGATGGCATCGACCTAGAAGCTCTTGTCGACAAAAGAACAAGCAACCTTACTCAACCTCAAATGGCGCAACGGATCGAAAAATCCACCAAACAAGAATTTCCTGAGGGAATTGAAGCTTATGGGACAGACGCGCTTCGATTCACCTTTGCATCTTTAGCGACAACTGGAAAAGACTCACGCTTCGACACTAAGCGACTAGAGGGGTATCGAAATTTCTGCAACAAACTCTGGAATGCAGCTCGTTTCGTTTTAGCCAATACGGAACACTATATCCCTAACCAAGATCAAAAGACCAACACGACTGTCGATGGCTGGATCTCCACCAAAGCACAACAACTTGTTCAAGACTGCGAGTATGCTCTAGAAACCTACCGGTTCGATATTTACGCCAATCATCTTTATGAATTTATTTGGCACGAATACTGCGATTGGTGCATCGAGTTCAGTAAGACCGTTTTATGGGACGAGAATCAAGATGCGTCAGTGATTCATGCGACACAAAGAAGCATGCTGGAGATACTGGAGGCAACATTAAGGCTGGCACACCCGGTAATGCCATTCATCACAGAAAAAATTTGGACGATTATAGCTCCAAAATTAGGCAACGAAGAAACGACAATCATGCTGCAAGCGTTTCCCTCACGAACTGACTTTCAAGTTGACCACGAGGCCTACGCTGAAATCGAGTGGTTGAAGAAAGTCGTGACGGGCGTAAGAAACATCCGCGGCGAATCAAAAATAAAACCCTCCACAAAAATTCAAGTACTCCTACAAAACGGTTCAAACAAAGACCGAGAGTTCGTGAACAATTCTAATTCGCTGTTAATGAGAGCAGCTAATATCGAATCTATTCAATGGCTGGAAGCCAATGAAGAGGCTCCTCCTCACGCTCTTGCTTTGATCGAGGATCTAAAACTAATGGTGCCACTGTCTGGTCTTATTGATCTTAAATCCGAATTAGCCAGACTCAACAAGGAACTTGACAAGAACAGTAAGGAAATAACCCGTATAGAGAGCAAACTTTCAAACCAAAAATTTGTCGATAACGCCCCATCGGATGTGGTCGCCAAAGAAAAAGCGAAGCTTGAAAAAATGATCTCGGAAGGAGAAGTATTACGAGAGCAAACTACAAAGCTCGAAAAATTAAAGTAAGTACTACCTGATTTATCAGCCAGATACCTCAAGCACAACCTTGCCAAAGGTTTCGTTACCCGCAATCAGTTCATGTGCTTTTTCAGCCTCTGTTACAGGTAATACTGCTTCGATGATCGGTTTAATTTCTCCCGACTCTAGGCGAGGCCAGAGATTTTCTTTTAACTCATCCATAATTCTCGATTTTTCGGAGATTGGCCTTGCCCGGAGCGTGGAACCAATAACAGCAATTCGCTTCATCATCAGCAACCCTAAGTTCACATCCGTCTTTTGGCCTCCAAGCAAACCAATAATTACTAATCGCCCTCCCGCAGTTAAACAGGAGAGATTGTCCTCCATATAACTCGCGCCCACAGGATCAAGCACGACGTCCACGCCCGCGTCACCGGCCCAATCTGAGACGATTTTTGCAAAAGAACCGTCGTGCCTTACAAACCCCGAATCAGCGCCTAGCTCAACACATCGTCTGAGCTTGTCATTATTACCCACCGTCACAAAACAAGGGTTATGGGAGAATTTCAAAAGTTGAATGGCTGCTGTGCCAACGCCACTCGCCCCTGCATGGAGTAACACTTTCTCTCCTATCGAAGCTCTGCCCTCCATGTACAAGTTAAGGTAAGCCGTCGCATAAACCTCTGGAACGGAAGCTGCCTCGACAAAAGATAAACCAGCCGGGATTTTTAGAACCTGACCCGCAGGCACTACCACCTCTTCAGCGTAGCCACCCCCAGCTAATAAAGCGCATACTCTATCTCCAACTTTTACACGCTGTACTTCTTCACCAACTTCAATAACTTCACCAGAGCATTCCAAGCCTAATATCGGCGATGCTCCAACTGGTGGAGGATAACCCCCGGACCGTTGGGCTAGGTCAGCTCGATTCACCGCAGTCGCCGCGACCTTTATCCTTACTTCTCCCGGGCCACAAGACTCGATTTCAATCTCTTGCCAAACCAGCCTATCTTGTTCTACTACAATCGCTTTCATTCCACCCTCATCGATCTGGCCGACCCCAAGTCACCAGGACATACGAATCTTAAGACCTCGATCATCTAAGTAGCGTTTTATACCACTTACACTGTATTCACCATAATGCACCATCGAGGCCACTAACGCTGCATCAGCCTTTCCTTCCTCTAGTACTTCATAGAGGTGTGCCGGCGTACCAGCACCACCAGACGCGATAACGGGAATGCTGACTGCTTCTGAGATCATCCTCGTCAGGGCGAGCTCGTAGCCCTCTTTGGTGCCGTCCGCGTCAATGGAATTAACAACTAATTCGCCTGCCCCCAGTCTTTCACCCTCAATCGCCCAAGCTAACGCATCCATATTCATGGGTTTTCTTCCACCCTCGATAACAATTTCATAGCCTGATGGACATTCCTTTGTTGGTGTTGTCTGACGGATATCCATCGACAGTACTACGTTTTGGTTACCAATTTTTTCGGCACAGTCACTAATTAACACTGGGTTCAAAACCGCTGCGGAATTTACATTTATCTTCTCTGCACCAGCAAGTCTCAANTCNGTCGCATCAGCAACAGATCTTATACCTCCGCCAACAGACAAAGGAATGAACACCTGAGACGCCACGGCGTCTACCACGTCAAGCATAATCTTTCGNTGGTCGCTCGATGCTGTAATATCGTAAAAGACTAGTTCGTCCAAACCATCCAAGTAGTACTCTCTGGCTTTTTCCACGGGATCGCCAATGTCTTTTGTGTTAACAAATTTAATACTTTTAGCAAGCTTCCCATCACGAACGTCTAAACAAGCTATCACTCTTTTACTAAGCATCAGACCTGCCACCGAAGGAAGTTACTCAATAAACGCAGACCAACTCGACCACTTTTTTCAGGATGAAATTGAGTTGCGATTAGATTGTCTTTTGATATGACCGAGGCGAACTGATCCTCATAGTCAGTTAATGCGTAAACCGATTCCTTCTTTGCAGGAACAGCATAGTAACTATGAACAAAATAGAATTCGTCCCGAGGCTCAATGCGATCAAGAACCGGGTGTTGCTGAATCACATTGACGGTGTTCCAGCCCATATGCGGAATTTTCAAACCGGTTTCTTTCAAACGGAATTTTTTAACTTCGCCTGAAATCAAATCCAGTGTCTTAGTTTGATTTTCCTCTGAGTAATTCAAGGAAATTTGTAGCCCCAAACAGATCCCTAAAACGGGCCTGCCCAAGTTGAAAAACTCCCTAATAGCCTCGTCAATTCCTGTTTCTTGCAAACTGGCCATCGCCGCACCCGCTGCTCCAACACCAGGAAAGATGAGTCTACTCGCCTGACGAATCTTTTCAGGGTCCCCAGAGATTTCTGCCTCCACGCCCACTTCCCTACAAGCCCTTTCAACGCTCTTCAGATTCCCAGCTTTGTAGTCAACAATTACTAACACTGTTCAATATTTTGATTGTAATAAGAGCGCAAGATATTATCTCAGTACACAAANAAGAACTACGAGTACTTTGGAAAAAACAGGCTNTTTACTGATTAACCTGGGNAGCCCAGATTCATATTCAACCACGGACGTAAGACGCTACCTCGGTGAGTTCTTGATGGACCCATACGTGATTAACCTTCCTTGGCTCGCACGCAAAATGATCGTTAGTTGTTTCATTTTACCCTTTCGCCCCAAATCGACGTCCGAAGCCTATAGAAAAATATGGATGGATAAAGGTTCTCCTCTTTTAATCTTTAGCAAAAACTTAGGCAAAANGCTGGAGNAACAATTTGGTATTCACGTAGAAGTTGCAATGCGTTACGGACGTCCAAGCATTAAAGAAGCCCTATCCTCCTTCGAAAGTCAAAATATCCAAGAGATCAAGGTCCTGCCTCTTTACCCTCAGTTCTGCGATGCAACTGTGACTACAACAATCNACAAGGTCATCAAAGAAAATCAGGAAATAGCAAACATATCGGTGATTCCGCCTTTCTATTCAAACGAGGCATTCGTGAAGTCATCCGCAAACGTGATCGCTGAAAATTTACCTGAAAAGTTTGACCACCTGCTATTTAGTTACCACAGTCTTCCTGAAAGCCAGGTGAAAAATTCGGACCCCACCGGCGAGCACTGTCTTTCTCATCCAAATTGTTGTCTTCAGGAGACCAGTTCAAACATCAACTGCTATCGCCATCAGTGTATTAAAACCTCTGATCTCATTTCCGCTGCTCTGAATATCCCCAAAACGAAGTACAGTACAAGTTTCCAATCAAAGCTCGGCCCAGTCCCGTGGCTTACGCCTTCCACGGAGAAAACTTTGATTTCTTTGGCTATAAGCGGCGTAAAGCAATTAGTCGTGGCTTGTCCCAGTTTCGTCGCCGACAACTTAGAAACCCTGGAAGAAATCGGTGATCGAGGACGAGAAACTTTCATCAAAGCAGGGGGTAATAATTTAACATTAGTACCATGTCTGAACGACCGATCTGATTGGATAACAGGTCTAGGCAAGCTACTTATCGATCATTCCAGTGAAGACGCTATCGAGGTAACCTCCGCATAGAAACTTTTCACTAATTCCTGGGAAAAAATTGATTTTCTTGCCACAAATCTAACCGGTCTGGTCAGCCTTGAACCACTCAACTTGAACAATTTCTTATCAGGGACTGCCAAAGTTCTAGCTACCCCAACTGGCACTAGCCCGTGCCCAAAACCAGCAATCGCCATCTGAGCAACAGAGAAAAAAGATTCCAAAGAGGAAACTCTCCTCAAATTCAGATTCTGCATTGCCTCTTCNATNGACGCCCANGCACCACTGCGTGATTCNATGGTAATCACCTCNAGCGNATCNCCNACCTGATACTTAAACCTNTTCAAGGCAGANGGGATAATCACCATTTGNTCTTCCATNATNAGTTCACTAACTAAGTCGAGGTCAGAGTCCGAACTACCAGTNCAAATACCGACCATATACTCGCCAGATCGCAATCGATCCAAAACCACTGGTGANCGCTGAGCATGNAATTCGAGCTCAATGCTAGGCANCCTCTCCCGAACCTGTGCAAATAAATCCGCTCCCCAGCTGGTCAATATAGCCTCTGANACACCAAGAATCAGTTTACCTCTCCTAAGAGTGTTGTCCTCTAGAAAAACACTNCTTAATTCTGACAACAAAGGAGTNACCCNCTCTATCAAACGAGTTCCATGGTGCGTCAACACTACTCTCCGACCGTGCCTTTGTATTAGTTCCCGATCATAGTAGGTCTCTAGAGCGGCAATTCGCTTGCTCACCGCAGATTGCGAAATATTCAACGTCGTACTCGCTTCAACCATAGTTCCTTCTTTCGATAGTGTGATCAGCGTTTCTAAATTCTCAAGCATAGATGTTTTCTATTTTTTCATTTATTAGAATCATTCTAGTAGTAATTTTCACAAATTAAAAAGAAGACTCATTGATTTATATAGCGACACTGATAACGATTTTTGCAACAAGTCTTCTTTCCGGTATTTTCGGGATGGCTGGNGGAATGNTTTTAATGNTCGTCTTGCTGTCTCTCTATNCTGTACCAGTTGCCATGGTCCTTCACGGNTTAGTCCAGCTTACTGCTAACGGTTCGAGATGCTTCATTCTTAGANCGCACATTATCACTGAGATTAATCTGAATTACTTTTNGGGCGCTCTTGTCGCACTAATCACNTTCACATTGATNAGCTTCNCTCCAGAAAAGGCCTACGTTCTCATAATGCTGGGNCTATTNCCCAACCTCATGAAATTCGCGANGAAATTTNGGCGTTTCGATATTAGAAGTAAAAACTCGGCAATTGGCGCTGGCTNGATGATGACCAGTCTACAGCTACTCGCNGGTGTTTCAGGTCCTGCGCTTGATGTTTTTTATCAAAACTCAAAGCTTTCNCGTTTTGAAATAGTTGCCAATAAAGCTCTTTCCCAAATGATAAGTCACTTGTTTAAGTGTATTTTCTACGTCTCACTCATTAGCATCAACAACCATTTTCCTGGCTGGCTACTCGCCTTGGCTGCTTTTCTCGCAATCATGGGCACTCGTGCGGGGACAACAATATTAGGTAGATGGAACGAAAACTCATTTACGAGGTATACAAACAAACTGATAACAGGAGTTTCATTTGTTTGCATAGTCCAAGGCGCGTACTTGCTGGCCGCTTGAGCAAGACCTAGCCTATCTAAAAATCTCTACCCTGGGGATTTTAGATCCTCGATAGACGACCCACGCAATTGGGAACTCAATAAAAACTGTCAAAGCAGCCAAACCTAACCCTATATAAATTGCCAGTTTGCCAGCAAACAAACCTAAAGGCAGAAAAAAAACAAAAACAAACAAAAACAAACTGGTTGCTATGAATCCTGTAGCACTTACGTACAAAAACTGCGCTCTATTATTTTTCTGAGAGTCTAAGTCGAACAGCAAGGGAGAGAAAAGCGAGGGCGCTGGATGCACAACTGCTTTCGAAATATAAGCCCCAATCAGATGACCCCACT
>PBUF01000085.1 GCA_002727775.1 Gammaproteobacteria bacterium | reverse complement strand
AACGAAAGGCTTATCGCTAATCTGTCCATAACTGCTGGTAAACGCTGCAAGTTGTCACCTCAATATCAAACTCGTATTAGTGAAATACAATTAACTGTTTTAGGTTTTTAGGGGGCAATACTAATTCAGAAGCCATTATTTTACGGCAATGTTCTTCATCGTACCATACCTGTCAAATCGACATCTCAAGACTTCTCTTTAATGGAATTTCACTGTTAACAACTCCGGAATTACTAGGTTTGTAGGCCAAGTATATGCTCGNCTATTTAAAGTCACTAANTAGCAATTTGATNAGCTCTTTCAAAAAATTAAATATAGATAAAATCTATAACGAATTACTTATTTTAGTGATATTCTTATCGTAGGAATAAAACTAAAATGTGAATTACGAACTAGATAAGACAGTGTTGAGGGAATTTATGACAAACACGATTACGGAACAGGAACTAACAGAAGCTCGACAAATATGGGGTGACGCGCTAGTCGCCATCTCAAAAGCTTTCGATACCGATGGTATAGAATCAGCAAGGGCGGTGGCCAACGGCGCNATTGATGCGGCTTATGGCTACAACCTGGGCCCAGTATTGTTCAAGCCTACCATGGCAAGCGGAGAACAAACGTTCAGGCCTACAAGGGAAGGCGCCCTGGCCTACTTCGTCGGTCACGACAGTGGTTATCCTCTTGACGGTGGCTTTGGCATCAAAGGATGGAGAACAGTNGTATCAGAAACNGCAGCAACATTTATTGACGGAGACGTNGCCATGTGGATGGGTTGGGTTACTTTTACTGACAAGGATGGCAACGTAACNAAAGTAGACAAAAGCTGGGGATACAAGAAAGATNAAGAAGGCACGCTNCGTATNATCCTTCACCATTCATCTCTTCCTTACACNCCCTAAAAGGACTATTCTCAGTCACATCAATTANAATTAACTAAAATGCTGACATACCAGGTGGAGACAAAATGATAAACCGTCGAGAGTTTCTTTTAACGTCGTTAGCTACTCCTATCATCGGAGCAATCTCNCAGTCTAATGCACAAACTGCGCCTCCAGGTAAGATGCTGCTCGCTATGCATCAAAATACCTCAAGGGCCGCCGGTTTTCGCGCTTCTCTCGAGGGATGGTCTCGTGCCGGCATAGAGTACGTTGAACTTAATGATTTTATGCTTGACGGNTTTCTAGAAAACGACTCTTTNAGCGGAGCACGCGCTCTGCTGGATGATCTAGGACTCACACCGGTTTGCGCTGCNTCAGCCTTACCTGACCTTTGGATACCAGGCCCAGAGAGAGAAGCGTCATTAGAAAAATGGCGGATGCGATGCGATCAGTTCTCAAGTCTTGGCCTGAGTAAAATTTACTCGCCATCCGTGACAAGACGTGCTGTGACTGCCGAAGATTTTGCCGCTACACCAGAAAGCATTCGAGAGGCAGCTATAATCGCCAGCGAATACAACCTTACTTGCATGATAGAATTCCTCCGTAACTCTTCACACCTGGCGACTCTGACTTCTGCATTATCAATGACGCGGGCGGCAGATCATCCCAGCATCAGACCCATGATTGATTTTTTTCATTTTTGGTCCGGGCTGAGCAAACTTGAAGATCTAGATCTACTGGAACCAGGCGAGCTCGCNCACTGCCATTTCCAAGACCTCCTCGATGCNCCCAAAGAGCTCACCGATAACAGCTACCGTCTAATTCCTGGTGATGGGATTGCCCCCATCAATGCTATTCTGAGCAAACTCGCCGAAAAAGGATATAACGGAGCCCTGTCTGTCGAACTCTTTAGAGAGGAGCTGGTTAACGGCGACCCCTTTGAGGTAGCCAGTGAAATAAAACGCAAGTCNGAATCGGTTATGAATTCGGCTGGAGTTTTATAACGCTACTGCCAAGCTTGATTTTCGAAAGCTGGTACAGTTTTGTTGCTTATGGCACTGACATCTCAANAAAGCGNAGACTTTTCAATTCTAGAGACTTATGTAAGCACTTTAGTCTCCCGCTTCGGCAGTAAAAGCTGCAGCCTCGCTAAACGTCAAGAGCATATTACCTGCAGGTAATATGGAAAGATCACTCAAAAGTCTGTCGACCTCCGAAGGTTCATATCCGACCTCNATTAATCCGTCGCGCCCCCTGGAAATTGAAAATTCGTGCTCTTCGAGACGATCAAAGTAGCCCTGCCATCTGGCGATATAAAGATCCGCCATAGATTTTGCTTCCAGCGCATTGTTAAAGAATTCACCGGATAACGTTCTAATCATGTTTAACTTTTCGAGNCCAACCCTATAACGCTTTTCTTCCGCCTCGGAGCGCTTTTCGAATATGTTGAGTTCTGGAGGACCCAGTCTGCGAACTCTGTAACTCGTTGAACCTCCGCCTCTAATTCCCTCAACCTCGAGTAGGTAAGAGTTTGATAGCGTCAATAACAAGTCTAAATAAGTCAGTTCCTCAACTAAGCCATTGGCCTGTGAATACATTACCGCTGTTTCACTAATTCTGGTCGCACTGATGAGATGTTCAGCTTCGCTTTCTTCGTTGTCTTCATAAAATCCCCGCATGTGGGTTCCAACAATCCAATGCAGAAGTGAAACCCGGCCGACAGCTGGACCTTCATATTTTTTGTCAACAAGCCATTTGAGATAGTTGAGCTTTTCTTTTGCATCTTTCCAATTTCCCTGATCCATCTCAACTTCAATGGCTGACTTTAAAAATGGGTACTGCTTCGGGTTATAAAGTCCCTCCTCTAAACGAACGATCTGGAGCGCCCTGTCTATATAGACGTCTGCATCACTCAACCGATTGGCAAGGAGTGATAATTTTACAAGTGTATCTAAAGGTTCGATGAGTTCTGGGCTCAGGTAACCATGANTTGCTTCGATANAACGAAGTCTTGATTCCTGATTATTGATATCCAAACGCAGTTTTGCGAAATCTAGNGCTACTGTCGAATAGTGAAANNCAAANAGTAGTATAAAGAGAACAGGTTTTGAAAATCGATNCATAACAAATCCGNGAANAATTCCTTGAGTTAAATTNCATTTTGNNTAAAACTCTCCCATCATTTNTNAAAGTACCGGTTGTANTTTTTAANTTTATTAGTTCTCCCAAGNGTAAAATATCCTTCTCTATNAAANCNGGATCACGATACCCCCGGGAGATCTCTAAGATACAAAATATGCATTCCNGCGACAAACGAGTTATTCTCACTCAATAAATGAGATTAATTCATTCAAAGCATGTAAATTTGAATTATTGTTTCAAGAGTGGAACAGACATCAGTTAAAAAAGGGGTGTTTTCGTGTCAGATACTAAATCAAAACCTACATTAGATCGAAGAACTTTCATTGGAGTAAGCAGCGCCATCGGTGCAATGGCCGCGAGCGGCGTCGCTCCGGCAATNGCTCAATCTCGTTCCGCCAGACCTGTCGTAATTAGTTCAGGCAACGGCTTCGTGTACAANAATGGTGGNANCGAAACATGCGTTGAACGCGCATACCGCATGATTACCGAAGGTTCTGACGTGCTGGAGTCATTGATTTCTGGAGTCAACATCGTTGAGTTAGATCCAGAGGACACCAGTGTTGGGTTTGGGGGATTGCCTGATGCGGAGGGTCGAGTAACCCTAGACTCATGTTGCATGCATGGACCCCTNAAAAGAGCTGGNGGAGTTGCCGCGCTGCAGGGTGTTAGAACGCCCTCCAACGTGGCAAAAGCTGTCGCGGATTTGACTGACCATCACCTCCTTGTCGGTAAGGGGGCCCAAGAATTTGCCCGACAGATGGGTTTTGAAATTGAAGATGATCTAAACACAGACCTTTCNAGGGAGCGCTANCTTGAATGGCGTCGGCGAATTGACCCATCACATTACCCAGACCCAAACAGGCAAGCTAAATTAGCACCAGAGGCAATCAAGAATTTTAGCAGGGAAAGTCTCAANGTTGCCTCGGACATGGCGGCGGAAGGTTTGATTGATCCAGANCANCTGTACGGNACTATNAACTGCAACGGTGTGAATAGCAATGGTGATCTTTGCGGTGTTACGACCACCTCGGGTTTGGCNTGGAAAATACCGGGACGAGTTGGCGATAGTCCTATTCTTGGTGCCGGTCTTTATGTTGCAAACGATTATGGTGCNGCAGGNTCAACAGGGCGNGGCGAAGCAAACCTATACAATCTCGCNTCCTNNCTNGTGGTAGANGAACTTCGNCGNGGNGCAGATCCTAAAGACGCCGGCATGACGGCATTGAAACGTATCTGGGAGAACACCGAAACAAGACTCCTTGATGAAAATCAGGAGCCTACATTCAATGTCAACTTCTATGTCTTAGGAAAGGATGGTCGCCATGCTGGCGTCGCATTCTACGGCATCTCCAATAATGGAGACCAGCGAAGCTATGCTGTCTGCGATGCTAATGGCGGTCGCCATGAACCTATTGAGGGGCTAATAAGGTAAAACGCTAAGAGCAGGAAAATCCCTTGCTTAAAGAATATTNGCGATTGTAGTATCGAGCAAGGTTCATTTAAGAATTGATAAAACAATGTTTATTCTTCGTCTTCTTCTCTTATTTGCTTTCATTACACTCTCCTCATGCGAGTCAACAGACATCCCAAAGTATGAAGAGATGAGTGAATTTGAACTCGTCATGCACAACTCATTGCTTCCCGAGAATGAGCAAATCGTTTGCCAAGAAAAAAGAAGGGAATGGATCGGCGGGACTTTTCATCGAATACCTCGCAGATGCTTCACGATAGGCCAACTAAAGCGAATACAGAGCGACTCCAAGTACGCTTCCATAAGAGGTGTCACATCGATCAAGGGGGATGGATCCGCGAGCGGCGCTGCGGGCTTCTAATTCTGGCGTACCCTCAAAAGCATTAGGAGGTGTTACAAAATAGCTGAAATTAAGCAGCAGAGCCCTTCTGCAAACACCCTTTGACAGTATTCTCCTGCTCGCTTATGTGTTGTAATTAAATAATAGAGTAAATTGACACATCGGGAGATTCTCCAAAATGACTATCCGGCAAAAAACAATCAACCCATCTAGCCTGCTGCTTCTAATTATGGCGGTTACCTGCTCTCCGATCTTTGCACAAGCCGACCGACCTGACCTTCAGGGCATCTGGACCAACGCCTCTCTGACAGGCTTGCAGCGACCACAGGGCGTCGAATCCTTAATAGTCACGCCAGAGCGGGCCCGAGCCATAGCGGCAGCGACCCCAATCGCGACACTAGAGGGCGGGCTTGATGAGGGTGACGGGGTGAACAACACTCCCGAAGCCGGAGCAGATGACTTTGGTACCAGGGCCTATAACAATTTTTGGGTCAGCCCGGGCTCCAATCTGGCACTAATCAAGGGAGAGTTCCGAACATCGTACATAGTGGATCCGCCAAGTGGACGGATCCCACGGAGAGAAGATCCCCAGTATGACTTCGAAAGGGCAAACTTTGGCAATCGCTATGCGACGGGTGTCGCTGACTATAGCGGCCCAGAAGCGTTCCCAAACGCGGAGCGTTGCCTCCTAGGATTTGGTAACAAGGCCGGCCCAGGCATGATGGGCGCACTCTATAACAATACCTATCAGTTCGTGCAGACTGATGATTACGTAATGATCCTAGTCGAAATGGTTCACGATGCACGCATCATCCCAATCTTTGAAACCCCAGAGGAAGCCCGCGCCAATCGACGCCCCATGCCCCTTGAGCAGTGGTTTGGAGACTCTGTTGGCTGGTACGAGGGTAACGAGTTAGTCATTGAGACCAGTAACATTCACCCCCAGCAAATGAGCCAGAGCTCGATTCCCATAACTAAGGATGGTCGCATTACCGAAAAGTTTAGCCGCTATTCTGACGACGAGATCTTCTACCAGTTTATCGTTGAAGATGACAACATCTATCAGCAAGAGTGGACTGCGGAGCTGAGCTTCTATGCGTCCCCAGAGCCTTGGTATGAATATGCTTGCCACGAGGGAAATTACTCAATGCCGGGCTCGCTAGCAGGAGCTCGCAGATTGGAGTTAGATGCGCTAGGACAATAACAAGAGAGGATTAGCTATGCCGTTTAAAAACTCAGTAATAGCCTTACTATTTGTNNTCGNCTCGATNCAAGTTTCATACGCCCAATCAGTCGATGATTACGCAGTNCCCAAGACCGANTGGGGACANCCAGACTTGCAAGGCGTCTGGAACTTTAACTCAGAAACTCCATTGCAAAGGCCCGAGGAGTTCGGTGACAGGGAGTTTTTGACCGCCGAAGAAATTCAGCAGGCGCGGATAGACCGAGAACAAAGTCGCGCAGAGGCCGACGCCAAAGAAGCAGAGCTTAACGTTAACCCTGAAGCGCCACCGGTAGCCGAGAGCTCGGGTGGCTACAACAACTTCTGGTTCGAACGTGCTGCGATAGGAGAGAACGTGCGAACCTCTTTGATCACCCACCCTCGGAATGGTCGTCTCCCAGAGCGTGTTGAGGGTTCTCTTGTCCACACCGCCAACCTGGGCCCAGATGTACCAGGTGAAAGACCAGTTCGCGCAATATTTGGNGGGATCGCAAAGGACGGGCCGGAAGATCGCGGATTGTCCGAGCGATGCCTTATAGGATTCAACGCTGGCCCACCACTCAGTGGTGGAGGCTACAACGCGAACATTCAGATAGTACAGAGTAAAACCCATGCGGTTATCCTGACGGAGATGGTGCACGATGCGCGCATAGTCCCCCTGGATGATTCGGGCTCTCTCGATGATAATATTCGTTTATGGACCGGTGATTCAAGAGGATACTACGAGGGAGATACGCTGGTAGTGGTCACCAAAAATTTCAGCGAGTTGTTACCAAGTTTTAGTCGATTCGGTACGGCTAAGGATAAAGTTCTCACCGAACGATTTACTCGAGTCGACTATTCAACAATTAACTACGACTGGACCTTGGAAGACCCAAGTACCTTCACGGATAGAATCAGCGCGACACTTCCGCTGACCAAAGTGGCCGGCCAGCTTTATGAGTACGGCTGCCACGAGGGTAACTATGGTATGGAGAACATCCTGCGAGGAGAGAGGATGTCAGAGATGCGGGCCGCCGCAGATGACGGAGAATAACCTGACTAGTACTNGTTAGTTTGCAGCCAGTTCTCGCAAGAGTGCTGCGGTGATCGGCCTCGGTCTCAGTGTACGCATCGCTACGTCATGAGGTGTCCTGCCACGGTTATCTACCGCCTCTGGATCGGCACCCTGAGCCACCAAGAACTTGATGATCTCGTTGCCTGAAACATTGGCTGCACCATGCACCGCGGTCTGACCGGAACGGTCAACTGAGTGAATGTCGGTTCCTATTTCAAGGAC
Organism: Gammaproteobacteria bacterium; assembly: GCA_002727775.1. Taxonomy (GTDB): domain Bacteria; phylum Pseudomonadota; class Gammaproteobacteria; order Pseudomonadales; family Azotimanducaceae; genus UBA4421. The sequence goes on along the minus strand of PBUF01000085.1, from coordinate 20,866 downwards.
CAATAACTNAAGCGCTTTAATTAGTTTATCTTCGCTCACAATCCGAGAGTCTGTTTGCGTTACACCTGACGCTACCATAGTCGGTGTCACTCCCCATGCTTGGCGGAGTTCAGGNTCTGCTCCAGCGCTTAGCAATTCTCTCATCATTTCAACATTGCCTAGTCGTGTAGCTAACCAAAAAGGTGACGCTCCATCATATTCCCCTCGCCCCACGTAGTCGCCCCGCCGAAAAGGAAGCCCTTCGGTCAATTGTGCGTTTGGGTCTGCGCCCCTCTCTAAAAGTTTTTTGAGCAACCTAGGCTTATCCATTTCTACGGCATAATGCAGTGCAGTCATTCCATACTGATCGCTCTGATTTACATCTGCGCCATGGTCAATCAGCAAAATACCCAAGTCCTGATGCTCACTCTCATCAACTACGAGCCGATAGTCGCTGCCAGTTATTGCGTCAAGACTTGCCGTGGCAACAAGCAGAGGACTCAGACCCTCGTCAGTCGTCGCATTAACATCTGCGCCTGCATCCAACAGTAACCTTGCAATTTCAAGTGCTCCGCTCCTAGCCGAGAACATTAAAGGAGTGAACCTGCCAGAGGAGCTCGCGTTAACGTCAGCCCCNGCTCCGATTAATAAATCCACAACACCCGTGTGCCCTTCCGCTGCGGCCCACATCAATGCACTTTGGCCGCTATTTGTCTCTAACGAGTTAGGTTCTGCTCCAGCCGCCAGGAGCTTTTCAACTGCACCTAACAATCCCGTCCTGGAGCAACTCATTAGCACAGTTTCGCCACTTGGCTCGACAGCAAANGCGTTTGCATCGGCCCGCAACAATGTCTCTACCATAGCCTCGCTCCCATTTCGGCAAGCAATAGCAATGGGCGTTATTCCNAACTCATTTGCCGCATCAACAGCCGCACCTTCACTCAAGAGACGATCCGCCAAGTCTGTAGCGCCCCAGTGAGCAGCCCAGTGCAGGGCTGTGGCGCCATCTGGATAGGCCATATTAACGTCAGCGCCCTCGTTTACCAGGGTGATTGCAGAGGTGACTTCATTATTCTGCGCGGCATCCAGCAAACTGGCGGTATCCGCAAACGCAATGGTCGGAAGGAGTCCCGTAAGGACCGACAAAACTAACACGTGTGAATTTAATTTATTTAATCTCAAAATATATCTACTCTCGTTAGCCAGACAAGACATCAAGGTTATATGTGCTATCCCCAAACTCATCCAAGGGAATATCTAGCTTACTTAACATATCAAGAAACAAGTTGGTAACAGGTGTCTCTTTTTCTCTCTCATATCTAATATGCCTACCACCATTAATCGTACCACTACCTCCGCCGAGCAACATCGTAGGAAGGTTGTGATGGTTATGGCCGTTCCCATCACTCATGCCACTGCTATACATTAACATCGAATTATCAAGCAGCGATCCATCGCCCTCACTAGTATTTCTCATTCTCTCNAGGAAATAGGCNAACATCTCTGTGTGGTAGGCATTTACGCGAATTAACTTTTCTATCTTTTCTGCGTTTCCACCGTGATGTGATAGCGGATGATGGGCATCAGGGACACCAATCTCCGGGTAAGCTCGCTGACTTGTTTCGTGGCCTACCATAAAGGTAATGACTCGAGTCAAATCAGCTTGGAAGGCCAGATGTTGCAGGTCATACATTAGCTTCGCATGCTCTTGAAAAGTACCGGGCACGCCAGCTGGCTGTTCCATTACTGGAAGCTCTCTCTCACTCTGCGCCTCGGCCATCTGAATTCTTCGTTCCGCATTTCTAATCGCATCGAGATACTCCTCTAACTTCAATTGGTCCCGATGTCCAAGCTCCCTCTGTAACTTATTCAACTTATTTGTCACAGCGTCGAGGATGCTACTATCCTCATCACGACGAGCACGCCAAGCTTGCGGATCAGTACTCTCATTACCACCAAACAATCGCTCAAAAACAACTCGGGGGTTATTCTCCATTGGTAGCGGCGTCGTGGCACTCGACCAAGAAAGAGTATTCGCATAAGCGCAGGCATAGCCAGGATCGCAGGCCCCTACGTTTTCTCTCGACTCCAATGACAACTCCAAGGATGACAACTGTGTGTGGGCCCCAAAAGCTTTTGCTACGATTTGATCCATAGAAAGGCCAGCGCGCAAATCAGCACCCTCGGTCTTCTTTGGATGAACACCCGTTAGGTAGGCACCTGCAGCTCGAGCATGATCACCTGCCCCTTCGCCTGGCCAAGCATCTCCCATCTTGTTGGAAAGACCGGTAAGCACAAGCATCTGATCCTGATAATCAGACAAGGGTGCCAAAGTCGATGGTAAAGAGAAGTTGCGGCCCTCCTCTGGAGGTGTAAAGTTGTCCATAAAAACGCCATTCGGCACATAGACAATACCCAACCGTTTAACCGGCTTTGCCGCGGTCTTCTCTTGCGCGGTCAATGCTGGAACCATACTATCGAGGANAGGTAGCCCAAGAGCGGCGCCAACACCTCGAATAAATTTTCTTCGGGGCAAGTGTTTCTTTGTGATTATCATAGTTCCTGTGACCTCCTCATTTGGAATGGGACACTTTCAACGATACCTAAAATAATGGACGACCAACTGTAATTATCCTCAGCGGCATTTCTAACTATGGCTCGAACAGCCGGAGGATCATAGTCCTCTAACCCCCTGCCAAGAGAATAGGTAAGTAGCTTCTTCGCAAGCGTTGCAACAAAACGCTCTTCGCTCTTGAGCAAATAATCCCGCACTCCCAATGGCCCTTCGAACGCTGAACCATCCGGCAGGGTGGCGGATGCGTTAATTAACTCGCCCCCATCATGGGTCCTAAGCCCTCCAATCGCATCAAAAGGTTCAAGAGCCAGACCAAAAGGGTCCATTCTGGAATGACAACTAGCGCAAACGGGGTTGGTTCTATGAGCCTCAAGTCTCTCTCTTACTGACCTTGGACTAACCGTATCGCTATCCTCGAGATCTGGAATATTAGGCGGCGGCGGCGGTGGTGGTGCCCCCAGCAAATTGTCTAGTACCCACTTACCGCGGAGCGTCGGAGACGTTCTATTAGGATACGACGTCGCTGTTAAAATGCTCCCCTGACCAAGGAGCCCCCCGCGAGCTCCTTCATCGAAGAAGACCTTGCGGAAATGGTTCCCGTAAACTCCGTCCACTCCATAATGCCGAGCCAAACGTTCATTTAAATATGTGTAGTCTGCCGTTAGCAGTTCTAAAACATTGGTGTCTTCATGTATCAGATTTTGGACGAAGAGCTCTGTCTCCCGCCGAAATGCTTCCCTCAGGTTGTCATCAAATTCTGGAAACGCATCTGGATCCGGCTTAACACCGGGAAGATTCCTTAAGTAGAGCCATTGCCCAACAAAGTTCTCGATTAGCGCAGAGGATTTTTCATCTGCCAACATCCTTTCTACTTGTTGGCGAAGAACTTTTGGATCACCCAACTTATCTTCTTCAGCCAAGGCGAGTAATTCCTCGTCAGGAATACTGCTCCATAAGAAAAACGATAACCGAGAAGCTAACTCTAAATCAGTAATCCTGTAGGCTTTACCCGGGTCGACATCGCTGGGCTGACCTTCTATGCGAAATAGGAATTCAGGGTCAACGAGAACAGCCCTCAAGGCTCTTTGGATTCCTCTATCAAAACCCCCTTCAGCTCGTCCGCTTTCGTACATCGATAGAAGCGACGTCAGATCATCATCACCCACTGGCCTCCTGAACGCTTTGCGCGCCAGCTTAGAAATAATTTCTGAAGCACACGCCCTGTCTCGTGATTCCACTCCATTTGGCAAGCATGAAAAAAGCTGGTCTCGGCTTGGCGTCTCTTCAGGACGAATCCCGTTATAGGGTCCATATACCTCTATACTGCCCAGAGCCATGGGCATATCTCGATCACCCGCAAATTCGTAAGACGCAGTCGACAGTGCTGGCTCAAGAATTCCCTCGGGGATACCCCGTTTTTCGGGAAATGCTAGAGTGATGGTGTGAGTCCCCGCCTTTATATTCGGTATTCTTAACTCCAAGTGATCGTCAGCGGTCTGCTCATACTCGGAAGCATACATGACAGCTGCCCATGGATTAATTATGCCATCGCCACCTACCGTGTAATTGGCGATTAATTCTCGGTCAAGCCGTACCTCAATATCGTGAGGCTCGAACAAACCGATAATTTGGTTTGCGTGGGTTCGCGCGAGACGGAGCTTAATATGATACTCACCATCCAGCGGGAAATAGTGCGAGACGGTTGCACCNCCCCGTGTGCCAAATGGTTGTTCCTCGCTCATTCTCCCTGCCTGAATGAGGGTGGGACGCATCTCATATGATTTAACAGTAGGAAGAATATCAGGATCGCCGATCGCTAATTGACTGATCTTTGCTGCGGCAATCATGTAACGCTCGAGTAGACTTGGGGACAATGTTAAAACATCTGCGATGTTGTCAAACCCATAACCTGAGTCGTCTGCGGGCAGATAGTCTCGACCATCAATGTCTAGGGAAAGTAAGTCCCTAACCGCATTGGTGTACTCAGCTCTGTTTAACCGATGAACTACTGGTCGCCCAGGATTCGGCTCAGCCATGGCAACACTATCAAGAGACGTCTCCAGCCAGGCGGCGAGTTCGTCGTAGGCCTGCGCATCTGGTCTCGGCATCCCGGGTGGTGGCATCTCCCGCGCGCGGAGCTTCAGAACAACCTTTTCCCAGACCCCTACCTCATCTGCCTTATGACCAACTTTATCCAGAGCTATCGTTTGAAGTGTAAAATTTGCGGTGCGGGTGACGTCATTGTGACAGGCGACGCAATACTGATTTAAGAATCCTCGCTGCCATTCAGTCTCGCTAGCGTCTTGACCGACAGCGACTAGCCCGAGCGAGCTCGCGATNACGAAAACGGCGCCATTTCTTAAGATATGGTGAAAACGCACTCTTATTTTCTCCCTCTCCTAGCGTTTACAGCAGGAAGTTTTTATTCTTTTTATTGTAACTTTAGGGACGTTTTGTGCAACATTAAGGTACTGAGTATAACCTTAATTAGTTATATTTTAACCGAGTTTGCACACCATAAAGGCGCACCAAAAGAAAAAGGTGCTTTATAAGACCATCATTTCCGCACAAACTGGACTACAAACTAATTTTAAGGGTCACGATCACAAACATTAACTAACAAGTCGAAAGTCATGAAAAATTTTGGACGATTATACTTATTCATTATTTTTTCCTTTTTTGCAACGAATAGCTCTGCACAATTGAAGGTGATTATTTCGGGAGGGCTGGCCGCTGCTTATCAAGAATTACTACCCGAATTTGTATCCTCTACAGGTATTGAGGTGGAAACTGGGAGAGGTGCCTCGGTAGGTGATAGTCCTAGTACTATACCAAACCAACTAAAAAGAGGTGTCGAAGCGGACGTCGTNATATTGGCTCGGCAGGGACTCGACGAGATCGGTATTAGTGGGTTACTACAGAGCAACTCTGATATTGATTTGGCTGTATCTGCTATTGGAATGGTGGTTCAAAAAGGAAAGCCGAAACCTGACATTTCAACACCCGCTAAATTCCGATCAGCCCTTCTAAACGCTAGGAAAGTAGCGGTTTCCAGCAGTATCAGTGGAAGGTACTTAGTCAATGAGTTATTTCATGAGCTTGGTATATCCACTCAAATGGAATCCAAGACACTGACCACGGGAGCAGTCGCTGTAGGCGAAGGTAAAGCTGATATTGGGATACANCAGGTAAGCGAACTACTTCCTATCCAAGGGGNAGATTTTGTGGGTAGATTACCCGAGGANCTGCAGTATACGACTACTTTCTCTGCAGCCATCGTAAAGACAACTACTCGGAGCGANGCTGCGAGGCTGTTGATCGAATTCTTAGCATCGGCCGAGGCCGCANAGGTCATCANNCGATGGGGAATGANGCCAATAAACGGATTGTAAGCATAATTTNTATATTTGCCTTTTTTGCAGTNTTTTTACCNTTTTTNCCATTTNAATTTNTTTTTTTNNTGAAACTTTTNCCGCCTGTTCAGCTGAAAATGCTAATTTCCTCGTTATTTTTGTGTTCAGGTGAGCTCTACAAGAAATTTTCACCAACTGAGCATGCTGCTATCCGACTTAAGTGACTCAAGGGTAAGCCTGNTTCCTCGTGCCAAGCATTAAATTGGTCCTGAATATTTCGCAAATCCCTCTTGCTTGTTGGCCGGTCGGCTATTTCTAGGCCTATACTCTTCAAAACAGCAATAACATCTNTAGANAGAATGAAGCTGTCTTTACCCATCCGCCGGAGGAAATACATGCCCGAGTTACCCCCCAGGCGACCTCCATGTTTTTTNAGGTACTCCATTAAACCTATCTGGTCAGAGCTAGGCCAATTGGCTATGAAATTCCCAAAGCTGCCATACTCCCGTATTACTTCCAAAACGAAGAAAAGATTCTTTTGAAGCGCATTAATTTTTTGCCCATTACGAACCACCCGTCGATCAGTCAAATAACNTTCCCATTGTTCGGGAGACAGCAACACTAGCTTGTCGGTATCAAAACTAAAGAATGCCTCTTCAAATTCAGGCCACTTATTTTCTATGACTTTCCAACTAAATCCTGCTTGATTTACAACCTTAGTCATCATCGCCAAGTAACGATCGTTTCCCAGTCCTTTTAATTTTTTTTTACTAGAAANCTTCGGAAGTAAATTAAATAGATTAGACTCGCCCCCTTTTCGCTTTGCAGCGCGGGCTCTTATAGCTCTGAACTTCATGTTAAAATTTTCAGAATGGGTCTGCGGGATAATCGGGACCGTAAGATANATCAAAATCTACTCGCATGACGCCGGGNACAGCTCTTACTATACCGCCCAGGCTTTGCTGGATCGTACCGATATGGCCAGGTGTCCGCATACCCCCGCACTCATCACAAAGCACCGAACCGGTAACNCTCACAACCCCCTCGGTTACTTCAACCTGAAACCCAGGTGGTAAATCAGANGCNTTTTCAATGACGGACGNAACCTGCATTTTAATCCGTTCGTCAATCANNATATCAGGTCGAGAGAGAGTGCTCTCAGTTGACGAAGAACCTTGTGAGCTATTTCTGGTAGCATTATCTTCACCACAAGAGACTAAGAATAAAACTGCGCCACCGATAATGATTTTCCTAATTAAGCTGGAGCAAATTATTTTCATATCCTATCACCTGTTTCCGGTAGTCGCCTTTGATTTAAAAAAGTTTTACAGACTAAATTAGCTATTAGTGTCAGTTCTAACTAATTTTCTAGACCCTTATATACCACTTCTCCGCCAGCCGCTTTAAATGCTAGCAGGAGAGTCTCGACTCGAACTCTGAATTCCCCCTGACTTAGCCACTCCAGATCTAAAACCTGAAGTTTATTAACATTATTCAAGTCAGCTAATACACTGGCAAAGAACTTCTCTGGATCGGCGGTGCTTATATTAAGCGACGGCTCGCCGGCCCACCAATCCGCGTCTTCGAGTGTCCCAGCCTCCTCTCGACTGGCCTGGACTCCCGAGTTAAGGTCTTGGTAGTTCATAAAAAGTTTTTCGCATGACAAATCCGCCACACGATTGCCGCCGTCGGTTCGCATTAATAAAAAGTCGCGCCTTCTCATCTCAATAAACGAGCTTACCCTGCGGCAAGACTTAAGACCGCAGCCTCTATAGCTGCACTGGTCATCGGCAATTTATGTGCATTCTTACTCAGCGGCAAAGCGTCTTCGATCCCTATCTCACCAGCTTCCCTTGCGACGGCTGCATTAATTTGTTTCCCGGCTAGGAAATCTTCAACAGCCCTTACGCGCCAGGGAATTGGAGCCACACCAGCTAAGACAACCTTAGCGTTCTGTGCAGCGTTGCCATCACGTTGAATCACTGTCGCGACCCCAACTTCTGCATGAGTCCATGCCTCACGGTCCATAACTTTGTAGTATGTGCTAACCGTATTTGCAGAAACACTTGGTATTCTTACCCCAGTCAGAAGCTCATCTTCGTTTAGCGAATTTTCCCGAGCCGGATCAGTTGCAGGAAGAACAAAGAACTCCTCAGCCGAAACCTCTCGACTGCCAGTTGGCCCGGTAACTTGAAAAATCGCGTCAAAAGCAACCAAGGCTGGCGCTACATCAGAAGGGTGAACGATAAAAGAGGGTCCGCCACCAAATATAGCGTGTTGTCCATTCTCGCCGTTAAGAGAGAAACACTCATCACCACCAGCCTTAAAGCAATTAAATCCATTACGATAATACCAACACCAAGGTCTCTGCGTTACGTTACCAGCCAAGGTTCCGACGTTTCTAATTTGGGGAGTACCAACTGAGGCCGCTGCTTGAGCTATCGCTGACATACCGGTCATTACAGACGGGTCCTCAGCAAGTTCGGTCAACGTTACCAAACCTCCGATAGCGAAACCACTTCCATCACTTTGAATCGTTCTACCGTCTGCAACACTTCTCAAATTAACAATGACGTCGGCGTTATCCGTACCATCCTTAAGCTGCTGCAGCAGATCACTACCACCACCGGAAAAAGCCGGCACGCTGCCTTGTTGACGGGCTGTTCGAGACGCACTGGCGGCTTCACCAAAGCTGGTTACATTCACATTTGTTAGAGTTTTCATGCCATCGCTCCTAGAATCTTGTCTCTGGTAATTGGCATCGATTTCATCCTCCGACCGATCGCGTTGGCAACCGCGTTACCTATGGCTGCGGGGGCCAAAATAATTCCCGACTCTCCCGCCGTCTTAGCTCCAAAGGGACCATAACCATCATCGACCTCGATAAAGTGAACGTCTATGTCGGGAATGTCCTTATGCGTCAAATGACGAGCTCGATAGTAGCCGGGTGTTAAAGGTTGACCAGATCTTGGATCATAAAGAAGATCCTCATGAATCGCCTGACCAATTCCCTGAATAGTGGCGCCCCTTATTTGGTCACGAGCAGTAGTGGGATTAATAATACGTCCAGACTCATGCACCGCAGTGTATTTGAGAATCTTTGTGGAACCGACTCGAGTATCAACTTCAACCTCAACAAAATGGGCACCAAAGCATTGCCTCGTCTTCCCATCAGTCGTTGGAGTAGGTGTCGCAGAACCTATCAATACGTCGTTGCCAGAGGGCATACCCTTGTCAGCGATTTGACGTTTAAGTTCCTCTGCTGCTTCAACGACCGCAAGGCCTGTCATGATAGTCGTTCTACTTCCAGATTCACCTACCGAATACGGACAACGATCCGTATCACCCCAAACAACCTCTACGTTGGACAAAGGCGTTCCTAGGGCCTCAGCCGCTATCATGCCCATTGTGGTTTTTGCACCTGGACCAATGTCGGTGACGCCAACATAAAGTGTGTACTCTTGATTGCTGTTGACGCGCACAATCGCACTGGATGTGCCAACTCCCGCTCGGAACATCATAAAAGAAAAGCCAGCGCCTCTCTTAATCGGTCCGTCGTCAGATCCTGGCACTACCTTTCTTCTGGCCTGCCAGTTAAACCTTTCAACTCCATCTGAAATGACCTCATCAAGAGAGTAGTTAGTGAACGGCCTCTCCTCTGTGGGTCGGCGCATATTTTTTAGCGTGAACTCAACTGGGTCCATTCCAAGTTTATAGGCCACGTCATCCATCATGTTCTCTATTCCAAAAAATCCGTGAGGCTCCGAAGGCGCTCTGAAGTTTCCGGACGTGGTCCTGTTCGTGTATACCGGACTTATCTCTCTATACCTGTTTGGGCATCCGTAAGCATCCATCCCACTAATGCCACCGGAATTCTTTCGATAGGGGCCCATACCAGAATAGCCGACCATCTGCATCGCAGTGACCTCGCCATCATCTTTTACGCCAATCTTGTAGTGCTGTACCGTCGGCCAGCGACCATGTACTCCCAGCCAATCTTCTCGCCGAGAATACTCAAGCATAACCGGGACTCCTGCCCTGCGAGATAAGGTAGCAGCAATAAGATCTGCATCCTGATTCTGATTCTTGTTACCGAAGCCGCCGCCCATATATTGTGCGATCACTTGAACCTGATGATCCTCAAGACCCAGGTCCCTAGCGGTATCATGTCGACAATTGGAAATGCCCTGAGAGGGTGTATATAAAACAAGCTTGTCACCCTGCCAATGTGCCAGTGAGCACCGTGGCTCCATCTGGGCGTTATGAATAAATCCTGTGTCGTAACGCTCTTCAAAAATTTGATCTGCATCAGAGAAACCGGCCTCTACATCTCCGATATCGCTAACCATCGGCGCAAATTCTCCCCGGAAGTCAGGACAAAGGTTTCCCTCTGGGTAAACCTTTGGCGCATCTGCCTGGAGAGCTTCCTCTGGCTCTAAAACGAAAGGCAATTCTTCATATTCAACTTTAATAAGGGAAACAGCTTCTTCAGCCGTATGCCTGTCTATCGCCGCCACAGCTGCAATCGAGTCCCCTACAAAACGAACTGGATTATTAAAAATGTACCGCCTGTGAATCGTCGCGGCTTTCGTTGGGTCGTTGTATTGACGACCCCCATTAACGGAGCCAGCGCCCCAGACTACCTGTGCATTCTCATAGGTTATAACTGCCTGTACACCGGGAAGAGCTTCGGCTTCGCTGGTATCTATGCTTACCAACCGCGCGTGAGGGTGCGGACTGCGGAGCACTTTACCAAACAGCATTCCGGGTAATTTCCAATCCCTTGTATACTTTGCCTGTCCTGTAACGCGCTCTATCGCGTCTATTCTTGGCGTGTCATTCCCAATGGTACTAAGAGGTTCCAACCCCTGTCTTGTGAACTCGCTCATGCTAGACCTCCTTCCTCACCTGCCATGACTACAGCCTCAACGATCGCATTATAGTTCGAGCAACGACAGAGATTTCCTACTAAGGCTTCTTTAACTTCCTCGGAGGATGGCCTCGGGTTGGCTTGCAGAAGGGCCGTTGCTGTCATTAGCTGGCCAGGAGTACAAAACCCGCACTGAGGGCCATTATTGGCCACAAACGCTCGTTGGACAGGGCTGAGCTCGCCGTTCGTTGCCAAGCCCTCCACTGTTCGGATTTCGGCCCCATCGGCCCAAACTGCTAGTTGAGAGCAAGCGTAAACCGGCTGCCCATTCATCAAAACCGTGCAAGCCCCGCATTCACTGCGATTACAACCAATTTTAGTGCCCGTGAGGTCAAGTTGGTCTCGCAACACCTCGGCTAGAGTCCACCTATCTTGAACTTCTAGCATTTGTCGCGTTCCATTAACGGTAAGGTTTATCGCCGTGGTAGCACTCGAGTTTGCGGATTGGGCTTTAGCCGACGGAATACCAAATGCAGAAATTCCGGCGCCAGCGGCAACTGCAGCGCCAGAACCCTCGAGAAAATCTCGTCTAGATTGTTGTTTATCGTTCAGGATTTGATCTTTAGGATCCGCGTACTTTACCGCAGGGTCGTTTCCCTTATCGAGCAAGTTNCCCTGCTTTTTTTTATCGCGCATGGGGTTTCTCCTCATTGCACTGATTTTGAATGTATTTCTCCNAGATTGAATATAGCCGCGGAGATGCGGCNAGTGCAAGCCATTTTANGTTGTATTTTATGATCTTAAGAATTCATCAAAAAAAAGGGTTAGTTTTGTTCAAAATAAGGTAAAAAGTATTTATATTGTTTGGGTAAGCGAGACTATTAATCATCTCGATTAGCATAAAATTTAATAACTACAACGAAGACACAATTATGCAAACACAGAATTGGCTAGATCTTAACATTAGGTTTTTAGCGGTTATTTTTTTATTACTTGCGCTTTTTGGAAATCAGGGCTGGGCNGACACGATCTCTGGCACTGATGGAGACATTGAAATTTCTCCCATCGTGCATTCCAGTGTCCAACTGGAATATCAGGGTTTTGTGGTCCAGGTCGACCCNTGGGCACCGATTGACATNTCTCATGCTAANCCTGCCGACTTGATCTTAGTCACCGATAGCCCGGGACATCACTTAGACGTTGCGGCNATNGAAGCNCTAAGCAANCAGAACACTTCCNTTGTCATTGCTGAGAATGGATTAAGCAAAGTGCCAAACGGAATCGTTGCAAAAAATGGAGACTTATTAAAAGTATCAGGTGTCACTATTGAAGCCNTNGCNGCATACGACATTATTCTTGGCGCACCTGAGCATCCAAAGGGAGATGCTAACGGCTATGTGCTAACGCTTGGCGGGAAGAGATTCTTTTTTGCAGGCGTAACTGAATGTGTTGAAGAAGTTAAAGCATTACAGGGTATAGATGTTGCGTTTATGCCGATGAATATCCCGCTTGGNCGAATGACTCCTAAAGCCGCAGCTGATTGTACTAAAATCCTCAATCCTGAAGTCGTATACACCTATCACTTCGATCAGGGGTGGGCTCGCCGCCTAGCTGACCCAAGTTTTACTGGCCCTGACCTTCCCGGAGGACTGTCTATAGAGGACTCGCTAACGGCTTTCGAAAACGAGCTGTCTGACACAAACATAGAATTTAGAANAGCGAACTGGTATCCAGAGTAGNCCTAAATNANGNCATCCACTGCTGCCTTNNGATATTGGCTNACGNGNTGGNTATTGCAGTTTAGANCTCTTAAACTTCTTTTTTGGCAGTAATACTAAATCAAGCTGGTCGTGGAGAAGNGCCCTTGCCTTTTTAACCTTCATNCCCGCAGCCATGTTGGCAGACAGCCCGTGAAGGAAAACTGAAATTAGCCGCACGGCTTCCTTNGTATTAATATCCTCNGGAATCTGGTCTTGCTGTTTAGCATCCTCTACTAANCTGACCAACTGGTTTTCCAGACGNTGTCGAAACTGTTTAAGAATTCGGTCNATCTCAGAATCAAAGGGTGCNACTTCAATCAGTGAGTTNACCGCAAGACAACCCTTGCCCTCCGCACACTGGTCGATGGTCGAAGATACAGACTTTCTGATTGCCTTTATNGGACTTTCTTCACCAGTGCGCGAGGTCTTTTGAGCTTCAGCNGTTTTATCAAANTAGAGTTTAAGGGCAGACACAAACAACTGATGTTTATCGCCAAAGGTTTTGTAGAGNCTCGCTTTGTGAAGACCGGTGGCTTCAGTGAGATCAGACATGGAAGTCGCTTCGAAGCCCTTTTCCCAAAAAGCATTCATTGCNGCTGCAAGTGCTACTTGGGGTTCAGCTTTTCGCGGCCTTCCTGCCATTTATTNGACCTATCTTGNNTGGGTATNATTTAAANAAGCGTCTATCNTAATGTGCTCNGCTTAATTTACCAATAAGTAATTTAAAAAAATCGAANAATAATTAACACANACTCTNATTTTTAATTATTCTTTAAAGTTTTGTTCAGGAATGTGTGTTTTAATTGAATGTGATTTTTGGCCAAGTTATCAATCGCTCATTTTTCATTTATCCGATAGGTTAATCAGAAAATACTTATGCAAACGCCTTTAATGATTGCTGCTGCACCAAATGGCGCACGAAAAACCAAAGCTGACCACGCGCGCTTACCAATACTTCCCAGTGAGCTTGCTCAAACAGCAGAAGAGTGCTTGGCTGCAGGTTGCTGCATGATTCACCTTCACGTTCGAGATGAAAATGACAAGCATAGTCTTGAACCTAAAAATTATAGAGTCGCTATCGAAGAGATAAGAAATAAAGTAGGAAACGATTTAATAATCCAAATCACAACAGAGGCGGTTGGTATCTACCAACCTGAGCGGCAAATAGAAATAGTCAAAGAAATTAGACCAGAAGCGGCTTCCATTGCTCTGAGAGAGTTCTGCCCAAACTCAGGTTACGAGAAGCAAGCAAGTGAATTCTTTGCCTGGATGTTTAAAGAGAGGGTGGCGCCACAATATATCTTGTACGATCTAGATGATATACGCAGATTTGAAGAATTTTGCCAAAGGGGCATGATTCCGGGAGAGAATCATTCTGTGCTCTTGGTGCTCGGAAGATACACAGTCAACCAGGAGTCCAATCCAGACGACTTGGATCCTCTAATAAAAGACCTGCCAAAAAATTGTAATTGGTGGCTCTGTGCATTTGGCAAGAATGAAACTAAGTGTATGGAGTCTGTTATTAAGAACCNGGGTCACTGCAGAGTTGGCTTTGAAAATAATCACTTTTTGCCAGACGGTGAGGTAGCTGCAAGTAATGTAGATTCAATAGCAATAGTTAACGAGTTAGCGGAAAAGCATGCTAGGCCACTTGCTGACGCAGAGCTTGCAAGAGAGCTGATGAGTTTCCCTTAAGAGCAGACTAAGGTTTTATCTAGATTAGCTAGGACGAATCGAGAAACGGTAGCCAGCTCCTCTCACGGTTTGAATAAGTTTAGTATAATCAATAGCTGTGTTTTCAACCGAAGATAGCGCCTTTCTCAACCTACGAATATGTACGTCTATCGTTCGCTCTTCAAGATAAACATTTCCGCCCCATACGGAATCCTGAATATGATCTCGGCTAAACACCCTTTCTTGATTCAACAGGAAAAATTTTAGCAGTCTAAATTCAGTAGGACCCATCTCTATTGGCTGCTCTTCAATAGTAATTCGGTGGCTAGTCGGATCGAGCTCAAGATCAAAGACTCTAAGTGCTTTATCTTTCTGTTTGCCATCTATGCGTCTTAATACGGTTTTAATCCGCGCAACTAACTCTCGTGGAGAAAATGGTTTTGTGACATAGTCATCAACACCCTCACTCAGTCCCTGAACCTTGTTATCCTCACTCGCCTTTGCAGTTAGCATGATGATTGGAATATTGGTAGTAGCCTCATCGCCNCTCAAACGGCGCGCCAATTCAATGCCACTGCCCCCGGGCAACATCCAGTCAAGCAAGANNAAGTCNGGTTTATTATCTATCACGGAGACATGGGCTTCATGAGCTGTAGCCGCACTGATACTTTTGAAGCCGGCAAGATCGAGAGTTATGCCAACCATGTCTCTAATGGAAGCCTCGTCATCAACGATAAGAATGGTAGATTCAGGCATAGTTCATTCAACCATAAAAAATATAACTTAGCATTGCAGAGCTAACACTTGTTCGTATTTATCTCCTGTTAACCCAATGTCCTAACTTCTGTTTAGTAAAACACTTCTANAAGGTGTAGTCGACCTGCAAACTAATTTCGCGGCCCATAAAATAGCCGTTTACCAAATAATCACTGACCCTGACTTCGTTCCGCTGGTCAGTGATGTTCTTTGCCTTTGCTGTCACTTTCCAGTTGTCGTTTAGTTCACGAATAAATACGAAGTTCAATTCACCAAAAGCCTGCTCATAAAAGTCTGGAACAGTTTCTATGCCGACTTGTGAGACTCTATCTCCGTAATAATGATAAAGGAGAGTCGCTGTAGTTCCAGAGAAAGGCTCATAACCTATNTGGGCATTCAATAGCCAGTCAGATTGTCCTTGCAGAGGCCTTGTCATGCTAGTTAAGACACCACGATCCTCTGGCGCAATGGTCACGGTAGAGTCGATATAGGAGACATTGCCCTGAAAATAGAAATCCTCACCCAGGTCTCCTAGGAAATCCAGTGTCTTAAATACCTCTACTTCCACACCCTGATTTTCAGCACTCGCAGCATTTATGAAAGTCATGACTCGATTGATAGGGCTCTGGATAGAAGCCTCAATGGGATTTGTAAATTCCTTGTAGAAAATACCCGCCGATACATAATCGGTATAACCAAAGTACCACTCCCACCTGAAATCATAATTCTTTATGTCAGTAATCTTAAGGTTTGGGTTGCCCACGACTTCCGTGCCAGTCATGGGGTTAGTGAACATAGCAGGAGATAGCTCTCTGAAGTCAGGTCTTGAGACGGTTTCGCTGTAGGCAAGACGAAACTGATGATCGTTATTAATAAACGTTGCACTGAATGCGGGCATAAGCGCGTCTTGCTCAAGCTTTGCCTGAACCCCGTAGGTGGGATTAAACAAATCAAAGGTATCTGCTGTTTGCGTAAAATCTTCCTGTCGGGCACCAAGCGTAAACCGTAATCTATCATCAAAGTTAAACTCAACTTCACCATAAAAGGCATTGAGCTCATTTTGCGCTGTGTAATTATCGGTGGCTCGGGTGATCTCACGTATATAAAATCCTTCGGGGCCGATATTTTCCGGAGCAAAGATCGTCTCTAACGGCTGCTGAAGCAGATCTAAGTCGTAAGAAATNGGACCACCAAATGCAAATCCGTAACGACGAATCTCNGAGTCTCTATCTTTCTCAGAAATGACCCCCCCAAATTTAGTGGTAATAGTCGCGTTAGCTGGACCATAAAAGACCATCGAAACATCAAGCCCAAAATCTTCTGTGGTATCCGTGAGAAAACTATAGTTTCGCTGGTTACCGTTTCCTCGTGACGAGAGCTCTCCACCATCATAACGATATATCCTATGGTCTGGTGAATCTCGATTAGCTTCTATGTCACTGTACCTCCAGTTGATAACTAGCTCGTTAAATTCCGGGAAATAATGGTCGCCTTGCAGTTGATGAGAGGATAACTCTCTCTCAATCCACTCCAGTTCCACACGTTCCAAATCATCAGAAGACTCGATATAACCAAGAGTTCTGCTCAGCCTATGATCCATCTTTCTTAGGAGAAGAGAGGTCAGCCTGACGTTATGATTCTCGTTGAGGTCTAACCCAACTGAGAACATGCCACTTAGGTCTACACTATTTTCGGTGCCCTGAAAATCCAACCCTTCTTGCTGAGAAAGAGTTTCACCACCTGCTGGCACCCATCTATTCTGCTCAACCTCATTGCTGTCCCAACTATTGGAATAATCAATAGCCCCAAAATAATTTATCTTAGCGCCGCTATCGCCTATCTCATTGAAATTTCCAAACGAGGTTGTGAAACTCGTATCAACTGGGAGGGACTCAGTATCGAAGGTATATTCGTTGTTAAATGCTTTCCCTATTGTCGTCAAATCTTCCATAGGCACGCCCTGCTTATCATAGACGCTATACTTCTTGAGTTTATTATCTCCAGCAACAGCCCGCTTCAAGGGCCCGGACATCGCCCTGTGTCCATCATCGTAGCCTAACCAATCCCTGCTTCCCCCATCCAGCGTGAACCCGTCCTTGAAGGTGGTATTGTTCTGCCCTCCAATGGAACTGGTCACGTTCCAGAAAAATTCATCGGTCGACTTTTTGGTACGCATCTGCATTACGCCGCCACCAAACTCTGCTGGAAAGGCTGCGGAGTATGTTTTCTGAACAAGGACACTCTCGAGGATTGCCGTTGGAAACAGGTCCATTGGGACCACTCTGTTTATCGGCTCCGGGCTCGGTAAGATAGCGCCGTTCATTAGGGCGGTTGAGTACCGCTCACCCAGACCTCGCACATAAACGTACTTACCTCCAACAGTGCTCAAGCCAGAGATCCTTTTAAGACTTTCCGCAATGTTAGCATCACCTGATCGCGTGAATTGCTCTTGACCGACGACATTTGAAACCTGGTCTGTCCCGCGCTTCTCATCTGGCACAAATTGCCCTATTACCGAAATCTCCTCAATCTGAGGTTCAGCGTTTTGCGAAAATGTTGTATTTATTGATAGTGCAAGGAGGGTTACGACTGACGCGGGGATTGCTTCTAAAAAGCGAAATCTCATCTCTGGGGCTCCAAGGTTTAAACCCTAATAAAGCTTCTTTAAAAAGAGTAAATAGCTGAAGAATCTTTCCTTAATTTCTTACTACTCTTCAGACGCGACCAGTTTATTTCCAATTTGTTTCATAATGATTACATCTATATTTCATTTTTATGACATTATGAGATGAGAGATTTATTTATAGATAAAGAAAGGGCGCTCAAGAACGCCCTTTCTGTTGAACAAGCAGTCTTTATCGGCCTTACTAGAAGTCGTTGAAAGTCCAGCCCTTAGTCCAATCTGAAGTTGTGTCTTTAACGGCTCCGATATAATCAACCTGATCCCAAAAGACATCTGTCAGCTTACTCATATCAGAAGAAATCGCATTCACTTCGTCTCCATTTATAGTGCCAAGTGTCCCGGTGAGTTTGAAAGAAGCATGACTGCTACCCTCTTGAGCACCATACCAATCTTTACCCGTCCATAGAATCTCGGCTGCTGTGCCTCTCTCGGTCATNTCATTCAAACAGGCTGTTGTTATCAAACTGTTTTCCATGGTGAGTGATCCGTTAAGGGTAGCAATTGTTGCCCCAGACTGGGTCCAAGTAGCCGCAGCTGCAAGACGGACACATCCCTCTGAAGCTCGTGAAGGCATCTCTCCAGCGATAACGGAGTTATACATATTCATTCCTGTACCTGCCTTTAATTCCATCGCATGACCTTTCGAACTCATGTTAGGACTTAGAACACAAGTTAGATTTGAGATGATAGGTTGAGACCTCGGGGTAGCCGTAGGATTTGCACCGAGATTATCAGCCTCNATACAGTTATCACCAGTGTTGGTNANTTTTATAAGCACGTGTTGAAGCCTACCCGTGTATCCAGTAGTCCAGTCAAGAGAATCATCGTCTATACCGGTNAAGTAAAGGTGTTTTGCATCAACATTACCCCCGTAGAACTCTATGCCATCATCAGCACCGTTGTGAATCTGAATGTAGTCTAAATTTGTTTTAGAACCTACACCNTGAAGAGCAAGGCTATTCAANTCGTCCTCTGGCGTGAAGAGATATCCAGCATACTTAATTTGGGTATAATTAATGTTCCCGCTGTCGTCATCGGCAACAGGATTGGCGCCTCCGCCGTACTGCCCGGTGTTGCCCTCCCCTTGTGCATATCCACTGCTAGAGTTAAGTTGAGCGGCACCATTGATTACNACACCACCCCACTTCCCTCGCTGNGTACTAGCTCCTGCATAGCCNGCAACATCCTCAGCCGAGGTCATTATGATTGGGTTTTCGGGTGAACCATTGGCATGAATTTTGGCGCTCTTATCAATAATGAGTGCGTTGAAACCCACCGGAGAAAATATCTTAGTTCCTGCATCTATTGTCAGCGAAATTTTCTTGTCGNTGTCGGTATCAGTGTTTGTCCCAATAAATACTGCNCTACTTAACTGATANGCGTTGTTTGAAGTNAGGTGAGTNTTNGTCTCTATTCGTCCNNTTAGTTCACAGACGGGCTTGCCGCTGAAAGTAGTGCCCGTAGAGGATGTGTTTGTTGGGCANCCTGCAGCAGGTTTCTNAGCAATTGAAACNACCACTGGATTTTTCGTGTACGTCAGAGTCGTCTGATCATCACCTACCCAATAGCCAACATAAGCGATAAATTTAGTTCCTGCCAGATTTAATTGATCACCTATCAAATCTGNGAGAATTTCGATGTTCTCCGAAGGCGCCAATGTTTTTGTTGCAAANCCCNNTANATTATCAATGTCAAAAGCGACCCATTCTCCCTGTGGTAACTTNGTATAAATACCGATCCCTTCAACCTGAACGATNACAATGAGAGTACCAATCTTTCCAACATCGCTCGGAGCAGGTTTTACTGTTGCCACTAAATCTAGCTTTTCGCTAGACGGAACCTCGCCTAAATAATTCGCTCCAGCGNTAATCGTCCCTCCTCCAGTAAAGACAGCCTCTAAAGAGACACCAGCAGTTCCCAACACAGGCTGAGGTGCACTCTGCGTATTTATGGAAGTCAAACTTAANACTGCAAAAGAAGCTAAAGCGCGGGCAAAACTGAAGTTTAATTTCATAACGACCCCTTGATTAAAATCGTACTAAAAGAAATTCGAACGACCTTAATGATAGGATCAATCTATTTCAGTTCTTTGACTTTTTTTTTGCAGTTTTATGACAATTAGACATGCGAAAAAGAAAAGATGCTCCATACGGGCATGACGAGAGATTTTACATTGTAGTGATTTTAACAACAGGTAACACTGATGGTCCTTAACCTCTGAGCAGTGCGCGAA
The DNA here is from genome assembly GCA_002727775.1 of Gammaproteobacteria bacterium. Taxonomy (GTDB): domain Bacteria; phylum Pseudomonadota; class Gammaproteobacteria; order Pseudomonadales; family Azotimanducaceae; genus UBA4421. Next base: position 983 of record PBUF01000085.1, on the reverse strand, counting down.
GCAGCGTCTCAGTGGTAGGTAGAGTCAACGCGAAAAGGAGGTTACGTGCCATCTGTGCCAAGCAGTGTTTATGCCCTGAATCGACACAGATGTGACTTACGAGAGTGTTTTGCCCACCGCTCTTTGAAATCTTAACCTATTTATTGGATTAAGCAGACGCGCAAGACCTTTCGTAAAAGTGAGTGGACTGTCTAATACCGAAAAGCACAGACAACCATCTTCGGTCCTCGGTTGGTGTGTATCATTGTTTGTACGAAAGATGAAATCCGATTTCCCATATTCACCCAGCTCGTCAGTCATACTACCGTCCAGTACCAAGGTGGTTTCGGTGCCCTGATGCTTGTGGACCGGTGTCTGGCTACCTGGCTTCATGTAGAGGAAAGAGCAATGAGCCTCCTCATCAATTTTCACATCAGCTTGGCTAATGCCTGCTCCTAACTGTTTCCAAACAAGACCCTCTGAAGCCGCTTTTGCCAAAACCTTTGGAAGTTTCACACTGCGATCAAGCATATGAATCGATCCCACTTCTGACTCTTCCTCGATCGGCTCTTTCAGCTGGGGCGTTGCAATAATGCTATCAATCATACTGGCGGTGTCTGCCTGGTAAACAGCGGAGCTGCTGGATTCAGCATTTGTCCACTGATCTGCTGTTCTCAATTCAATCTCTTGGATCGCACTCTTGCACTGATCACACATTTCAACATGCGCTGAGATGGCCAAGTTAACACCTACTGAGAGATCGCCGGAGACGAATTTCTCAAGCATTTCTGTCGAAGGATGAAGGTTCGATTTCATAGTAGTCATTCAGAAGTTCCAATTAATTGTCGCAATTTACCCATCGCTAAGCGGAGTCTCGATTTCAAGGTACCCAGTGGTATCTCAAGATCTGCTGCAGCTTCTTCATGGGTGAGATTTAGTAAATAAACTTTTTCGACCACTGCCTGCTGTGCCTCAGGGAGTTGGGCTAGAAATCTTTCGATGTT
>PBUF01000084.1 GCA_002727775.1 Gammaproteobacteria bacterium | reverse complement strand
AATTCTGATTTTAGTATGGTCTGCATCGATGGCCATTTTTTTAAGTGTTTGAAGCGTAATAGCTTTGATGTATGGCATATCGAGTAGTCCGATAAATGACCAGTTTGTAGGGGCATTGATTATTCCATCCGATAAAGAGTAACCCATGCCATATTTGGCGTTCTCGGACTTGATTAATTCAACATTGAAATTTTTAAGACGATCCGCCAAACGATCATCCTCAGGCCGTATAACTACCCTTATATGGTCGAATACCTTTGAGTAGGCGAGCACAGTAGTCTCCGCGACAGTGGATCCTTCAAAGTTGTGGAGGCGCTTATCGGAACCAAATCGACGGGAATAGCCAGCCCCTAGAATTAGGGCTCCGATGANTTTATTGCTCAAGAGGCGGTGCTGCTGCTCAATTGATTTCTGGTTAGATCACGAGTGTTTGTTTTAACGGCCGTGATTTCGGCGAGAATCGCAATGGCTATTTCTGGTGGCGTTTTGCTTCCTATGGGCAGCCCGATTGGCGCGTGAAGTCTTGATAGGCTCTCGCTTGACACGTCCAGGGCCGCTAATCTTTCCATTCTGCTAGCGGAGGTCTTTTTTGACCCCATAGCCCCCACGTAGAACGCTTCGGTATCCAAGGCAACCATCAATCCCATGTCATCGATTCTAGGATCGTGAGTCAAAGCTACGATCGCGGTGGACTCATCATCTGCATGTTCAAGCACTGCGTCATCAGGCATGTCGCAGACAAGCTGAACTCCCTGGATATTAAAATCTTCGATGAAGTCCGAGCGAGGATCACAAACAGTGACGTGATACTCGAGTGCCAGTGCGAATTCCGCGAGGTATTTGCTGACCATACCTGCGCCTATGATGAAAAGATGTTGCCTCGGGCCGTAGATGTGGACGAGCTTTTGATCTGATTTGTCCCATGTCAGATTTTTGTAAGGCACATTCTCCTTCAATGACATCGATGGAGAGGCCAAGTTGACTGTACGCTCGATTGTTTCCCTATTTTGAAGAGCCAGGTTTATCTGNTCAAAATGTTGAATGGTCTTTTTTGAGGGTNGGTGAGGTTCAACGACGATGTCGAGATTACCGCCACAAGGTAAACCGAATTTTTCAGCTTCCTCGTTAGTTACGCCATACTGAAAGAATTGTGCTTCGTTGGTTGCTAATTCGCCATTAACAAGCTTTTCCAGAAGATCTTCCTCAACACAGCCCCCNGAAAGGGANCCCATCAATTTTGATTCGCTGTTGCAGGCTAGTAAGGATCCCTTGGGCCTCGGCGAAGAGCCCCAGGTCTCAATAACCGTCGCTAGCCAACATTGTTTGCCTGAGTTCAGCCACTCCACAATTGCTTGGATAACTTCTTTGTCAACGCTTTGCATTTTCTACACTCGCTCGAATTACNTGATATCCCTGGGGGATAGTGTCTTTCTAAAGCAACTTCTAGGTGTGATTATAGCCCGGTAGTCCTTTCTGTCATCCGTTAAGAATACTAGATTGATTTAATTAATCGCGGGACAATTGCGTCATAGCCAGAGAGAGTGGAATCAGTTTCATGAAAGAAGGACAACCGAAATTAACAAGGCTTGATGAGTACGCATTTCCGGCATACGTAACGGATGAAACCAGGCTTAANTTCGACATAGAAGATGGACGAACACGAGTCAGCAGTGAGCTTGATATTAGGAAAGTTCGGGAAGACTCNACAGAAATCTACCTAAATGGCGAGGAGCTAGAGTTGGTATCCGTCTCTGTCGATGGTCGCAGGATAAGCGAGAATGANTATTCTGTAGATGATTTTGGAATGACCATATTTGGTCTCGGTGAAACCCACACGATTCGGATCGTTACGGAGATCGTTCCGGAACAAAATACAGCCCTCGAGGGCTTGTACAAGTCCAGTGCCATGTATTGCACTCAGTGCGAAGCAGAGGGATTCAGAAAAATCACTTATTACCAGGACCGACCAGATGTGCTGTCCCGATTCACAACCACCGTAATCGCGGATGGTGAACGATTCCCCAATCTATTGTCCAACGGTAATTTGTTGAAAGAGGAATTTTTGGATGGAGGAAGAAAATCAGTAACGTGGAGCGATCCTTTTCCTAAGCCAAGTTATTTATTCGCTCTAGTGGCCGGGAATTTATCGGTTTTAGAAGATGTCTTTGTTACTAAGAGTGGAAGAAGTGTGAANCTAAAGATTTTTTCGGAAGCTCACAATATTGAACAATGTCATTACGCGATGGATGCGTTGAAACGTTCTATGAAATGGGACGAAGAGCGATTTGGTCGGGAATATGATCTCGATATTTTTATGATTGTGGCCGTGGAAGATTTCAATATGGGCGCAATGGAAAACAAAGGCTTGAATATATTCAACACTTCCTGTGTCTTGGCGACACCTGATACGGCTACAGATCAAGCCTATCAGAGAGTAGAGGCAGTCGTGGCTCATGAGTACTTTCACAATTGGTCGGGTAATCGAGTGACTTGTAGAGACTGGTTTCAGCTCAGCTTAAAAGAAGGGTTCACTGTGTATCGAGATGCTATGTTTTCCGGCGATATGAATTCTCATGCCGTTAAGCGNATCGAAGATGTGGGTTTTTTGAGATCAATCCAGTTNGCTGAAGATGCAGGCCCGCTTTCGCATCCCGTTCGTCCTGATTCCTATATTGAAATCTCTAATTTTTACACGCCAACAATTTATGAAAAGGGCGCCGAAATAGTTCGTATGTACAACACAATGCTCGGAGNAGAAAAGTTTAGACAAGCAACGGATTTATATTTTGATCGGCANGATGGTACAGCCGCAACAACCGACGATTTTGCCTTAGCGATGGAAGAGGTGGGCGGACTGNATTTGAAGCAGTTTAAGCGTTGGTACCAGCAAGCTGGAACTCCGTTGTTAACTGTTAGCGAGAATTTTCAGGAGGGTGTATTAAAACTGGAAGTGGAGCAGTCCTGTCCTTCGACTCCCGGTCAATTGGTTAAAAGGCCATTTCACATACCGGTAGAACTCGGACTAATACAGTCAGATGGTCAACCTTCTTTGCTCGATTCGCTCACCATAGTTACGGATGCGAAATACGAGTTTCTTAAGGANGGTCAAAGCTTACTTTTCCATTTGAAATCAGAGAAAACCACGATTGAGTTAGGTAACTTCGACACAAAACCTGTTGTAAGTTTTCTCAGAGAATTCACAGCGCCAGTAAAGGTCGATTATTCGAGGCCTTTGAGCGAGTTAGTTTACCTGGCAGGACTTGATACAGATGGATTTGTTCGATGGGACTCACTTCAGAGTCTTTGGGTCGAGTATTTTAAAAGCGACGGTGAGCTTCAGGGTGTTGATGCGATCGATTCGATTGGGCAGATTGCAAAGGGTCTACTGGAGGAATCGCTAGACGCAGAAGCGAAACATTTGATGGCTTACATGCTGAAGATCCCCGATGAGAATTATTTGTTCGAACAATTAGAACGTTTTGAAGTGCATCGGATAATTGAATTAAAAGAAGGCCTCATNANTCAGATCGCCAATCGCTATTTGGATATGTGGCGTGAAATATACAGTCACTTTCAATCTGGTGAGAGCTTTTCTCCAATGTCGGATGCNATGGCAAATAGAGCATTGGCNAACCTTGCTTTTGAATACCTCGNCAGNGGGATGGATTCTGAAGAAGTGGCTGANTTTGTGAAAAATCATTATTTCAAGGCCAATAATTTAACCGANAGAAAAACCGCTTTAAATGTCGTNTGTCGAGATCCTCGACTGAGTGGACAAGTTCGAGAAGAAATTCTAGGGGATTTTTACGAAAAGTGGAGNTCTGAAGCGTTGGTGCTGGATCTTTGGTTCGGTGTCCAGGCACAAAGTTCTTTAACATCANTNGAAGAGCTCAANAAACTGGAGTCGCATCCAATGTTTGACAGAAANAATCCAAACCGAGTTCGTTCCGTGTTTTCTTCCTTTGGAATGGGTAATCACTTTAGATTTCATGCAACAGATGGGTCGGGTTANGACTATTTNGCGAACGCGGTCAGTAGNCTCGATGAGTCAAATCCGCAGCTGGCAGCTAGGTTGGCGGGACCGCTGACTCGNTGGGGGCGTTATGACAAAAATCGACAGNGACTNATGATTGGTNCCTTAAAAAAAATGGCTTCATTNGAGGGTATATCAAAGGATTTGTANGAAATCGTTTCTAAAAGTTTGGANACANTTCCTTAGTGATTAAATAGAGGAGGAAGCTGATATTTGTTTTCCTGCCTTTTAACCTTTTCTGTTTCTTTCATCCTATCGACCAATTGAGTCAGCATTGTTCGATCGCTTTCGGTTAGTGTCTCTAAACGGTTTTGGGAATAGATATAATTATTCAAGATTTCTAGTATCTCATCTGCTCGTGCTCGTTGTGTCTTATTTTCGAGGTTGATTGCTTTTAAAGCCTGTTTGATTTCTTTAGCTGAGTCTCTTCTGATAGCTTTTATTAGGAGTTGGTAAGATTTTCTTTGAGAATTGCTGGTTATTTTTAAAACAAATTGACCGAATAAATATAGGGTAGAGAGGCTCAATATCACTGCCAGAATTTCTTTCCAGTAGAAATTGATGAAACTCGATTGTTCAGTATTGTCTGCTATGACCTCAGGTTCTGATTTACTGACTTCGGGCTTTACATCTCTGATTTTTCGCTGTTCCTCATAGTCTCGATAGATGGCAGAACCTGCTGCACTAATGCGGGAGTCGGCTAAAACTGAGATTCGAACCTCGTTCGAGACGGTGTCCCACCAGGTTATGCTGGTCTCTCCTAGAGATAATTGACCTGGTTGGAGGGGAACGATCGAAGAGGATTCTGTTCTAAATCCGATGACTGAATCTCCAGATGTGTCATCTTTGATGGAAGGGGCTGTGGGATAAATGCTAAAGAGACTCTCTGATGGTTGGGCGTTTAAACTTGGCAAGATTGAGCCGGTATTCCCGTCTATACGAACCTGGATTTTTCTTTGTAAGGTATCTCCTACGTTTGCTTTACTGACCCCTGGTTCTAAAGTCTGGGTGAGTATGATCGCCTGCGCTGGCAGCCATGGTGCCTCTTCCGGGTAGGCTTCAGGTACAGGCATGACGTTCACTAGCAGGTCGGTTGTGCTCACGCGAACACCCTTGCGAGAAACCCGTCCACGCTCAATTAATCGTACGCTGGCAGTAATATCTATCGCGGGGATTTCGAGCTTACCGCTCATTTCAGGAAAAATCGCGAACCGTTGCTCGACTACGCCGTATTTCTTTCCATTTCTCTCCGTGGTACCAGACCTTGTTTCCCCTAATATTAAAACCAGAGCATTTGCTATTTTTGGGGGGCCTGGTATCTCGTTATAGAGTTGAACGCCATTGGAGTAGACGAGTCTACGTGTAAAGAGTAATTGCTCTTGTACGTAAACACTTTCCTTTGATGTTTCTACCTCAAAAAAAACCAGCTGATTGATTTCGTCTCGAAGTGACTGGCTAATGGGNCTAACTTTCAATGTCAGAGGTAGTGAACTCTCATTGCCTATTGTTAGGCTCGGGATGGTCAAGGTTCCGGCTATTCTAGGTTTTAACGTGATTTGATAATCGACCCAGCTCTGCTCGTTGCCATTTATGTACTGATACTGGCTACTGGTGTTTGTGTTTAAGACCTGAAAATTTTTCTCCAACTCAGAAAGATCGAGCTCTTCCACAGACCTAGTCCCATTCGCTCTTATTGTGAGCTGAACTGACTCCAACTCATCGATACTTGATCTGGACAAGCGGGTCGAAAGCTCCGCGCTGCTCGCTGTGCTCCAAATGGAAATGACCAGTATTAGAAGCACAGTCTTTACCATACTTTGTCGCCCTGTCGATTTTCGTATTCTCCGCGACGCAACCGCTGTTTTGTTTCATGCTGAAATTTACGCCTTATCAAACCGCCTGGATCATCGGGAACTCTTCGCAGCCACTGAGCTAGCGCTTGTTTTTTCTCGTCTCTTGTTGATTCGTCATCTTCTTCTTGTTGAGGCTCGGTGCCTTGTTCAGAGCTTTTATCTTCTTGTCTCTGTTCTTCCTGTGATTTGTTTTCGTCTCCCGATTGGTTTTCTTCTTCATTTTGCTCCTGCTGCTCGTCAGCAGAAGAATTTTGTGAATCATTAGACGAGTCGCTCTGTTCGTCTTGCTGGTTTTGACCATCCTGATCATTGGATTGTTGTTTTTCCTCTAGCAGTTTTTCTACCAGCGCTTTATTGAAGAGTGTATCGGGATCATTTGGTTTCGAAATAAGGGCCTGTTGATAACTGGCAATAGAATCTTCATATTGCCCGATCCTGGCTAACGCGTTTCCTTGATTATAGAATCCGTCCGAAGTTTTGTTTTTTCTGAACCCTTTGAGTGAGGTTTCATATTCGCCGCTTCGATAGTTGGCCACACTTTCCCATTGCTCATCTGTGAACAGCGAGGCTGCTTTTTCAGGTTCACCCTGTCGAAGGGCTTTTAAAGCAATTTGGTCATCCCGTAACCACATCGATTCCCAAAAATCTGTCAACGCGGATGCTTGAATCGATCCAGTCGGTATTACCAAACACAAGCCCAGGGATACAAAAACGCCTTTTCTGAAACCAGCAAGAAGCAAAGGCACGAGAATGATTGCGGCCCAATATCCCTGGTCTATCCAGGTGTCGAACTTGCGCTCAACCTCGATACTTTTGTCTTCACTAGGCAGCTTTGTTGAAAGTACGTAATTGATATCTTGGTTTCCCAGATTAACGGTTTGATAATGACCGTAAGAAATGTCGGCTACCTGTTGAAGTCGTTCCTCATCCAACAATGCGACAACACGATTACCTTCTTGCGTTTGTAGAAAGCGACCCGGCTGGCGTAAACGATCCAAGGGAATCGGTGCTCCCTGTATTGTGCCAATGCCCAATATAGAAATAGGGAACGCGCTATTTCGATGTTTTGTTACGCTACTGATATCGTCGATACCATCGGTTATCAGCAGTATCCTACCTTGCAAGATACCGGCATTTTCAAAGAGTTCGTAAGCTATCTCGAGAGCGTGATTTGGATTGCTTCCAAACACGGGCATCATTTCAGGACTAAGCGAGAACAGGAGGTTTTCGATGGTTTTTGTGTCATCTGTTAGAGGTACCACCGCATGACCATCTCCAGCGTAGGCAACTAGTGCCGTGACACCCTCTTTTCGAGCTCTTAATATGTCTGCAATTTTTTGGCGGGCTCTTTCCACTCGAGACGGTTTTACATCGTTGGCAAACATGGAAAGAGATAGGTCGAGCAGTATGATCAACGTATCCTGTTTTTGCTCGACTTCCTGAGGCAGCTTCTGCCAAGCGGGACCGGAAAGGCCTACTGTAACGAGTATCAAGGTTCCAACGACCAGAGCTGAGAACCAACGCTTTGCCCTAGCAGTGCTGTCCTCCAGTAAGACCTTCAATAGATCTTCGGATATTGCGGAGGTCCACTTGCTTTGCCCTGAATTTCTCCTCGACCATAAAATCGCAATTGCAACGACTGGTAACAGAGCAAGCAGCCACCAGGGCCTGATTAGGTGAAAGTATTCAAGCATTTGAAGGTCTCACGGCATCGATTAATAAAAGCGAAAGAAAGAGACACAATGAAATCCCTAATGGCCAATAATATAACACTTGAAAAGGCCTATAAGTTTCAGGTTCTTGTTCAATGGGTTCGAGTTTGTCTATAAGTTCATAGATTTGAGCAAGGGTATTTGTGTCCTTCGCTCGAAAGTATCTACCTTGCGTTGCTTCTGCTATTTTTGAAAGGGTCTCTTCGTCCAAGTCGGCGGAAGGATTTGTTGTTCGGCCGGCAAGGGAACCGAACAGACTTGGTACCCTCATCTCCTCGGCACCGACACCTATCGTATAGATTTTAATTCCATCTACACTGGCTAATTCGGCGGCTTTAATTGGAGGTATCTCGCCTACGTTATTTGCTCCGTCAGTTAGCAATATAACGACTTTTTCTTCATTTTGTCTTTCCCTCAGGCGTTTGACTGTCAGGCCTATTGCATCACCGATGGCTGTTTTCCCTCCGGCTATCCCCACAGGAGCCTCGATCATTAGCTTTTTGACGCTCTTCAAGTCAAAGGTGAGGGGAGCTTGTACATAGGCATTAGTCCCAAAAAGAACTAAACCGACGCGGTCGCCTTTCCTGGCATCAAGAAACTGGCTTATGACAGCTTTAACGACGGACAAGCGGTCTACGTACTCGTTATTGACTTGCATGTCCTCTGTAGCCATGCTCCCAGAGATATCGATGGCGAGCATAAGGTCCCTTCCAGTTGTGGGTAGACTAACCATTTCTCCCACCCATTGAGGTCGGGCCACTGCTGCTATCAACAGGATCCAGGCCAACCATAAAATTATGAGCTTAACCGTGCTGAGGGTTGCGCTGAAACTCTCATTACTGGACAGTCCGCTGAAGCCTTCCAACGAGGGAACTGTGAGAGCTGGCTGCTTTTTTCTGCTCGCTTTTATTAGCCATCTTACCAAGATTGGGGCTGGGGTTAGCAGGAAGGCCAAGGGCCATAACCATTCGATCATGGCCGAATACACTTAAGTAAATGGTTTAGAGCGAGGTAAAGCTTGTCGCAGTCTACTGAGAAATTTTCTGTAAATCTTTCATTGCCTAATACTTTGCCGGCACCCTGGCTAAAGCTGTTTGATCTTGAGATCGAATCCAGCTCCGCGAGCCATTGCGATCCAGATAGCTTTGAATATTTGATTTTTCCTAATCCTGGCACCAGAACTCTTTTGATTAATTGATTTGATAAGTGAACAAAGTCTTCGTCGGAGATATGCCCTAGCTTTAGCGAAGTGTAGAGATCACTCAGGAGGTGTTTGCCATGACGAACTGGCCGCATCGCCCGAAAAAATTTCGTCAATCTATAGAGTATCCAAGCAGTCAAAATGACTAAAACAAGAAGTAAGACCCACCAGCCTATTGCGGGAGGCCACCAGGATGGATCAGGAGGTAAATGTAATGGTTTTAGTTGTTGTAAGGGATCACTCTGCATCAATAGAGCCTTACTAAATCTAAATTTTCTTCGCCGGTTTCAATTTTTTTGTACCTGACCGCCCGTTTAGCACATATGTCGGCAAGCCGGTTACAGCGCTGATCAAATCGGTTTTGATAGTCTTGAAGTGTCCTTTTGTTCCCCGTAAAGAACTGAATCCTATTGATTCCGTCAGTCACGGAATAATAACCGCTCTGCGGCAATTTGTTCTCAAGCGGGTCAGTGATGTGTATGCATGAAACCAGGTTAGAGCGGGATATTCGAGAAATCGCCTCTTCCCAGTGTGATAATTCCCCCCTGAAATCGGAGATTAGGTAGATTCTGTATCGGTTTCTTGAGAGCCGATTCAGATTGATTAGGTCTTCTAAAAAGGAGGGCCTTGTATTTTTTGAGTTTCTATTTAGCGCCTGATTTGAGAGTGAAATGCTGTTCAGTAGTTTAGCTACAGCCTTCTGGCTTCTGCGAGGTCTGTGTAGTTGACAATCTGTATTGGACTTGACTAGCCCCCCTACGCGGTCTCCCAAATCGAGCGTTTGCCAAGCGATACGTGCCGCAACTTCTGCTGCTGCTACGGACTTCAAGCGAGCTACCGACCCGAAGAACATGTTCTGAGTTTGATCCAGTGCAACAATGGTAGGATGCTCTCGTTCTTCCTGGAAAATTTTGGTATGTGGCTTATTTTTTCGAGCGGTTACTCTCCAGTCTATTGATTTAATATCATCGCCAACCTGGTAAGCACGGACTTCNGAAAATTCAATNCCCCGTCCATTGTATTTGGATAATTTTATTCCTCTCTGGTTTCCGGTTTTTTGAGTTGATGTCTCTTCTGAGTAGCTTGATAACCGATGTCTGAGAGAGAGCAGATCATTGAGAGAGACGTAGGCTCCCATGAGGACCTTCTGGAGAGATCGTTTTCCTGTCATAGCATACAAGTCAAGGTACTGGTACCTGCTCAATTAAGGTGTCAATTAGCTTATCGCTTGTTACATTCTGGGCCTCCGCTTCAAANCTCAGCACCAAGCGATGTCTGAGAACGTCGTGAGCGACGTTTTGTACGTCTTCGGGGGCNACATAATCTCTTCCGTCTAACCAGGCNAATGCTCGCGCACAAATGTCTAACGAGATCGTGCCTCTGGGGCTTGCNCCGTAATCNAGCCATTGCTNCAGCTCGGAGTCTGTATCTCGCGTTGCTGCTACTAGCTGAACAATATATTGTTCGATCGTTTCTGACATATGAAGCTTTAGGATAGATTGTCTGGCGCTGNTCACCATACTGCTTTTAAGTGGTCTGTTTGATTCATCGATATGCTCAGTTTGCCNTTCATTTCTCACTAGATTAAGGATTTTTAGTTCTGATTCAGAGTCTGGATAATCGACCAGCANATGCATAAGAAACCGATCGAGTTGAGCCTCTGGCAGGGCATAGGTTCCTTCTTGCTCAATTGGGTTCTGGGTAGCCATAACTAGGAACAGATCTGGTAAGTCGAAAGTCTGACGACCGATGCTGACTTGTCCTTCTGACATGGCCTCAAGAAGTGCTGATTGAACTTTAGCAGGAGCTCGATTAATTTCNTCTGCGAGGATGAGATTGTGAAAGATTGGACCTTGCTGGAAACTGAAAGAGCCATCTTCAGGACGATAGATCTCGCTACCNGTGATGTCGCTTGGTAGCAAGTCGGGTGTGAACTGAATTCGTTGAAANTCNCCTTCTACTCGATCAGCAAGTTCTTTAATTGCTCGGGTCTTGGCAAGNCCCGGAGCCCCCTCNACAATGAGGTGTCCCCCACAAATAAGTGCGATCATCAGTCTTTCTATCAGACTGTCCTGACCAATAATTTTCAGTCCTAGATTTTNTATTGTCTCNNTTATGGATTCAAAAACGGCTTGGTCCTGCATATTTCTTGGATAACTATGTTTTTAGGTGATCCGGTATTGTATCTTCGTTCGCGTTTACGTCTATAGTAGTGAGTGACGATTCAAATATTAGAGTCAACCAGGGTTCTAACACTATTTTTTGCAATTAGGGAAAGTCATGTTTAGACAGATTGAAAAGTTGTTGTTTCTTCTGCCGCCTGAAGTTTCTCATAACCTGGCGATAACTTCTTTAAAGACATTGGGTGCTATGCCAGGTCCTATAAAGCCTATTTTAGGCGCGAAAAAAAAAGTGATGGGCCTGGATTTTCAAAATTGCTTAGGTCTTGCCGCCGGTTTCGATAAAGATGCTCAAGCTGTTGAGGGGTTGGCAAGACTAGGTTTTGGGTTTATCGAAGTAGGAACGGTTACGCCTCGACCCCAGCCGGGAAATTCGAAACCACGACTGTTTAGGTATCCTGATCATGAAGCGGTGATCAACCGGATGGGATTCAATAACCTTGGTATGGACGCCATGGTTAAAAAGTTAAATGGAGTCAGAGAGCGCGATAAGCTTATGGGCACTATAGTGGGCGTTAATATAGGTAAAAATAAAGATACGCCTATAGAAAAAGCAGTGGAGGATTATGTACTCGGTATAGAACGGTTTAATGGCCTCGCGGATTATTTAACCTTGAATATCTCCTCCCCAAACACACCCGGTCTGAGGTCTATGCAGACGGGAGATCAACTGGAACAAATGCTCGATACTGCAAAGAATGCTCAAAGTAGACAAAAAAAGTATGTTCCGCTTGTGGTGAAGGTAGCCCCTGATCTTAATAAAGAAAGTGCAGAGTATATGTGTGAAAAAATCACTGAGTACGAGTTAGATGGAGTAATCACTACGAACACCACTTTGGACAGACCTTCGAATTTAGGCCAAAACGAAGAAGGGGGATTAAGCGGACTCCCCCTTTTTCAAAAGAGCTTAGAAATTTTGAAATTGTTTAGAAGCAATTTGCACCCAAATTGCCCAATAGTGGGGGTCGGAGGCATTTCGAACGAGGAGAAAGCCAAAAGTTTCTTAAATAACGGCGCCCATTTAATCCAGGTCTATACCGGCTTTGTCTACAAAGGCACTAAAATGGTGCATAATTTATCGAGAATTTAATTTAATTGATCTTATGAAATAAATGCACAATTATGTAGCATTTTAGTTTCATCTGCTCCAGACTATGACAGCTTTGATTAGATAATTTTGAGGGGGCTTCAATGATCAAGTTGTTAGTTGGCTTAT
>PBUF01000083.1 GCA_002727775.1 Gammaproteobacteria bacterium | reverse complement strand
CAGAACGACGAGCATACGGAGCGCTCCGTCGGTCAGTGTGAAGGCCCAATAGGAGCCCGTGATAATGAGATACTGTCGCAGGCTTTTATCGGTTACAGAAATTCCCATAGAAAGCCGCTTATGCGTTGGAGATATACTCCACCAGATCGATAACCCGATTCGAATAACCCCACTCATTGTCATACCAGAGGTAGAGCTTGAGCTGGGTATCGTTTACTACCATGGTTGATAAGGCATCCACTACGCTCGAACGGGAATCCCCAACATAGTCACTAGAGACTAGCGGTTTTTCTTCNAANCCGAGTATTCCNTTCAGGCNNCCGGNAGCNGCTTGTTCAAGNGCNNTNTTTACTTCNTCANCATTAGTTTTCTTGTTTAATTCGAATACGCAATCAGTCAGCGAGGCGTTNGCCAAAGGCACTCTNATGGCGTGNCCGTTNAGCTTGCCCTCTAATTCAGGAAATATTTGAGCGATAGCCTTAGCAGANCCGGTGGTTGTAGGGATTAGATTGTTGCCGCTAGATCTTGCTCTTCTAAGGTCTTTGTGGCCCTGATCGAGTACCACTTGGGTATTGGTTATGTCGTGAACGGTTGTTATCGATCCGTGGANGATCCCGAATTGTTCGTGGATTACCTTGATTGCTGGGGCAATGCAATTTGTGGTGCAGGAAGAAGCGGTAATTATCGATGGCTTTTCTTGGTCGAANAGCTCGTGATTTACCCCAAACACCAAATTAAGAATTTCTGGTTCCTTGATAGGCGCGGTGACAACAACCTGCTTGACGCCTTGGGTTAAGTATTCGCTTAATAGCTCTGAGGTTTTCATTTGCCCTGATGCCTCAATAACTAGGTCGCAGTTTGACCAGTCTGTTTGTTTTAGCTGGAGGTTTTGNGTGCAGTTGATGCGTTGTTCGCCGACGATTATTTCTTNTCTCGCCGACTCCGCGCTGTGTTGCCATTTGCCCTGTACAGAATCGAAATTGATTAAGTGAGACCAAGTCGAGGCATCACCGGCGGGATCATTTATTTGAACGATGTCCCAGGTCGGNTGTTCCCATGCGCAACGAAAAGCCAGACGGCCTATCCGACCAAAACCGTTAATGCCAATTTTCAACTTCTAAGACTCCTCNGATAGAATCAGGATTTGATTCGTCATACTANGCTCTTACCTCAAGGACCATGTTAGACGGGTTTTCGCTCGCCCTGCGNACATGTGAGAATCCGGCTTCATTGAGAACCTCGGTGAGTCTAGCCTGGCCNGCTTGGGCGCCNAGCTGTAATCCGACCTCCTGTGATTTAGAGGTTGGTACGCACACGAGNGTCGAAAAGCTGTAATAGGCCGCGCTCATCGGGTTTTTTTCGAGATTGTCNTGAAGAGAGTCTTCTGACATTGGCTCGACCAGCATGAANGTCCCGTCTTCGGAGAGCACCTGGCGGATACGCTTGGCTGCGCCGACAGGNTCTCCCATATCGTGCAAAGCATCAAAAATGCAGGCGAAATCGTAACCTTGATCGGGAATTTCCGTTGCAGAGCTCTCATGAAAGGTCACATTAGTNAGACCCGCATCTTTCACTTTTTGGTTTGCTTCTTCTATAGAGGGCGCGTGAAAGTCATAGCCGTGGAATGTGGAATTAGGATACTGCTTGGCCATCATAATCGTGGATGAGCCATGACCGCATCCGATGTCTGCCACTTTTGCGCCGCGGCTGAGTTTTTCGTCTACGCCCTCTAGGGCTGGGATCCAGGTATCAATGAGATTGGCTTCGTATCCCGGCCTAAAAAACCGATCAGTTCCGCAAAAACAACACGAGTCGTGTTCGCCCCAGGGCCGACCATTGCCACTTTTGAATGTTTCAAGTGCGGCCTCGTGAGTGGCGTATTGAGAGACGATCGCCTGAAAAAAACCTTGCATACAAGTCGGAGTGCCCTCGTGAGCAAAAATAGCGGCCTGTGCCTCGCTGAGGCTGAACGATTCGGTGTCCTGATGGTAAGTCACGTACCCGTGCGCCGCGTTTGCAGATAGGAATTCCCGCAAATATCGTGGGTCTAAATCAGTCTCTTGGGCTAGCGCTTCACAGTTGATGGGTCCCTTGTCCTCCAGCGCACGGTAGACTCCTGATTGGTCACCAATGTAAGCCANCAGAACGCCCAAAGCGCCTCCGGCGTCGCCGCCTACCTTGCCTGCTAGCTCCTCTAGGGTTAGCGTATTTGTTTGCATCNAAGATCTCCTCATTTTTTTTATTTGGGTTGCTCAATCGATGTTGCTTCAAGATCTCATCTTTATCGTTGAGGGTTATAGGATTAGTTTGGGTTTGAAGAGTAGAAATTGTCAATTGTTAAGGACAATATAGTTACCTGGGAAAGAAAAGGAGAGGGTGTGTCGCTGTATAAACGATTGTTGCCCGACACGGCTTCCAATAATTATTTAGGAAGCAAGATAGCTATTTATGGTTTAGCGGTTCTGTTGATTCCGCTGACCTTCNGGAGCTTGGTTCATTTTTTAAAGGACGACAGCGGTGTCAATTCCATCGCAACCATTTTAACTTTTTCTGGCTCGCCGGATCCTAACACCGTGATCTACCTGTTCAGTTCGNTGTGGGGCGGGCAACAACTGTTGTTTGTCTTTTTAGCGGCAATCGTGTTGGTCCGTTATCGCTCGTTGATTCCTTTAATGTTTTTGTTGTTTATCGTCGAGTGCTTCTTTAGGGTCGTTTCAGGCGCGTTGCACGGNCTTGGTCCAGAATACTATGAGAGTAGGCCGCCTGGATCGATCGGGACCTATGTGTTTCTCGTGTATGGGATTGTGATGCTGTATTTGAGTTTGAGAGAAAGACCAGCTGAGTCCAGCGACGCGGGAGAAGAATCAGCTTAGGTAAGTCTTTTGCTTGGTAATTTGCTGGCAAAGCTGATATTACTGATACTTCTTAGGGGTCCGTTTATCGGAGTGTTTAATATTCCGTCGTTGTACGGATGGACAAAATTAGGGAATTGACATGTTAAAACTGCATTTTGCACCAAACTCCAGAGCTGGAAGGATCGTTTGGTTGTTGGAAGAGCTAGGATTACCTTACGACATCAACAAGATGGCCTTCAGTCAAGAAGACTTGAAATCCGACGAGCACAGGGCACGTCATCCCTTGGGGCGAGTGCCGGTTCTCGATGATGGTGACGTTCAAATTTATGAGTCGGGCGCGATAGTCGAGTACGTTCTTGAACGGCACAAAAACGGAGGGTTAAAACCGAGCGTGGATTCTCAACAGTACCCTGAGTATCTCCAGTGGTTCCACTATTGCGAGGGAATGGTCATGCCGCCAGTCAACACCGTCGTGGTGCAAACCGTGCTGCTGCCACCGGATCGCCGGGATGAAACGGTTCTCGGCCAGGCCAAAAGGCTACTCAGTAAGGCGTTGGAGCCTGTGAATCAAGCGCTGGAAGGCCGAGACTATTTGATCGGAGACTTTTCTGGTGCCGACATTATGTTGGGTCACGCTTGCTTCATGAGTAATCGGATTGGATGTGTCTCTGACGACATGGAACATCTTAAGGCTTACGTAGGAAGGATTGAGGCGCGCGCTGCTTTCCAAACAGCGATTACGATGCAGTAACTAAAACATAGCTTTCAGGAAGTACTATGTCTGAATCAACGTTCGAACTCACCAAAAAGACGATCTATGCCCATGGTTCCCTGGGTATGCCTCTGGCTGTGATCGGTTATCCCTTAGCAATTTGGATTCCCGCGCACTACTCGGGCGGTCTGGGAATCAGTCTGGCGGTTGTTGGGACCATTCTGATGTTGGCTCGTTTGACCGACGTTGTCACGGACCCTTTAATCGGAGAGATATCTGACCGATGGCGAACCCGGATTGGTCGGCGTCGTCCGTGGTTGTTGATCGGGCTTCCCGTCATGATGCTGGGCACTTACATGCTGTTTATTCCCCCCGAAGATGTGGGGATTTTATATTTCCTGATCTGGCTGACGGTGTTTTTTCTGGGCAGCACGATGATCGCGCTTCCGCATAGGGCCTGGGGGGCTGAGTTGTCCCCAGAATATCATCAAAGGAGCCGAGTCACCGCGGCCAGGGAGTTCTACATTCTGGCTGGGTTGCTTGTCGCCGCCTTCGTGCCGATGATTATAGAGATCACCGCTGACGGCGGGGTCGGAGTAGGTCAGGTCGTTTCAACATTGTGGTCTGATGCGATCGGCGCGTTCTCTGGCGACTTCAGGGACAAAAAAATAGTCGACAGAGCCACCTTGACCGGACCAGTTTTGGCAGGTCTGGCGTTTGTTGTTATGTCGCTATTGCCCATTTGTGCTGCAATCGTGTTCTTTTTCGTGCGAGAGCCAGATCTTGACGAGGTTGAAAAGAGACCGACCTTTATGGACGGCCTTAGGTTGGTGATCAAAAACGGTCCCATGAAAAGAGTGTTGTTCATCGCGTTGCTTGTGGCTTTTGGGGAGTCTTTCCGCAACGCAGTCTCCTTGTTTTTTATCAGGGATATCGTTGGAGTGCCTACTATCGGGGCTGCCTATTTCTTCTATTTTGTGGCTGGTCTGGCCGCTATTCCATTCTGGCTGTGGTTAGGAAGAACAATTGGAAAACACAAAGCGTTCATGTGTACTTTGATTACTGTGGCGGCGGTGAGTGGTGCGAACCTGCTCCTCGATTACGGAGACTATCTACCATTTTTCCTTCTTTTTGTTGTGAAGGGCTTTTGTTTTGGCGGCCTGCAGTTCTTGCCGGTGGCAATGATTGCCGATGTGGTTGATGTTGATGCCGCGCGGAGCGGTGCGGCACGTGCGGGAACCTATTTTGCGTTTTTAGGGTTCACTGAGAAAATTGCAATCGCTTTAGGCACGGGTTTTTCTCTGAATATAGTTGGTTTAATGGGCTTCGATCCGTCGGGCGGGGTTTCAGAGAGCACGGCGGGCGGTGTTTTGGCACTTCGCTGGGTGTATTGTTTGGGCCCGATATTTTTCTACGGCATCGCTATGAAATTAATATGGGATTACCCGCTGACGCCTAGCCGCCATGCGAGGTTAAGGGAGCGCCTGGAAAAAAGAGCTATCAGACTAAAAAACGCGGGCTGATTACAGAAAGAGGCCGGTTTTATAGTTGTGCTCCGATCAACTTGCGCCCGAAAGACTGTCTATCCGATGGCCTTGTGTGCTTTCAAGTCGCGGGCAAAGCTACCGTATTTTTAGACAGAAATCTTCAAGACATTGCGATTCATAATGCAATATGATTTAGACGTTTTAGGCATGCCAAAAAAGCATGTTGAGAGAGAGAGAAATGAACATCCCGTCTTTTTTATATAGATTTTATGAAGGTCTTCTGCGTCGCCAGGTTTTTGCCAGTCGGATGCCCCACCATGTTGGGCTGATTGTCGACGGGAATCGACGTTACGCGATGGCAAAGGGCCTTGCTAAACGGAGCGACGGCCATAGGGTTGGGTCTGACAAGCTTGAAGATTTTCTGAGTTGGTGCCTTGATCTCAAGATCAAGATCGTCACCCTGTACGGGTTTTCAACTGAAAATTACAATCGTAGTGAAGACGAGGTCTCGGANGTGATGGAGATTATCCTCGATAAGCTCAAGACCTTGCAGACCGACCCGGTTATCCAAAGGGAAGGCGTGAAAGTGAAGGTCATAGGCCAGNGGCAGTCCNTGTCCAAAGAGATGNTTCAAGAAATCGAAGCAGTCGAAAAGATGACCCAAGAGCATGAGAACTTCCAGCTTAATATCGCGCTAGGCTATGGAGGGAGAGCTGAGATCATCGATGCTGTTCGGGAAATCTCGACAAAGGTACAGGCGGGCGAGCTCGCTCCGGAACAGATCAACGAAGAGCTTTTTTCGGATCACCTTTACACCGAGGGAATGCCTGACCCTGACCTCATCATCCGGACCTCCGGCGAAGAGCGCTTGTCAGGTTTTCTGCTTTGGCAGAGTGCCTATTCGGAATTGTATTTCACTGAAGTGTTTTGGCCTGCCTTTCGAAAGATCGATTACTGGCGGGCAATTCGTGTGTGGCAACAAAGAGACAGGCGTTTTGGAGCGTGATCGTTGAGTGACCTATTAATCCAGAAAGACGAGTTGGTAAGCTGATGCGCGTGTTAGAACTTTCAGGTGGGGTAGCGACTTCTTATGCGGCTAAATTGCTCGCGGACGAGGGCGCGGACGTCATTAAAGTGGAGCCTCTAACTGGAGATAGTTTGAGGGCTTCCTCGGGTTCTGCCAGTGAAAAGAGTAAGCCTGAAAATGGTTTTCTGTTTTCGGGACTGAACGTGAATAAGCGCGGGGTCGCCATCGATTACGAAGATAAAGCCGCGCTTAGTCGTCTCTTGAACTGGGCAGACTTGGTGGTGCACGGACTAAAACAACGCGAGCTCGAAAGGTTAGAACTTGATGCAGATTTATTATTAGAAGAAAGGCCCCATCTGGTGGTGTTATCGATTACGCCCTTCGGNTTGCGCGGCTCCTATTCAGATTACTCNACAGAGGAAATAAATCTTGTGAATGCNGGNGGNTGGGCNAATCTCTGCCCTGCCACNGAGCCNGACCCCNACTTGCCGCCACTGAAACCTTTTGGCGAACANAGNTCAATGATGGCNGCGATTTCTGCGGCTGCAACAGGACTTGCTTACTTAAAAAAAGCAAAGTCCACCGGTCAAGGAGAGTCGATTGATTTTTCTATTCAAGAGTACGTCTGCTCTGTATTGGAAGTTGCTGTTCCAGTTTTTAGTTATAAGGGAGACGTCATTTCTAGGATTTTTCCGAGATCGCTCATTCCTTGGAAGATATTTCAGGCCAAGGACAGACCCATTTTTATAGCGTGTATTGAGCAGGACCAATGGGAAAGGCTGGTCGAATTCATGGGCAACCCGGAATGGGCATCGTTAGAGTTGTTTTTGGATCAACCAGGCAGAGCCGAGAACCAGGACATGGTCCACGCGATGGTCCAAGAGTTTGTTGGGGAATGGCTGGCGGAAGATCTATATCACGCTGCTCAGCAGCATCGAATCTGCGTCGCGCCTGTCATGGACTTTGAGAGTATGTCCGCGAGCGAGCATCTCCGATTTAGGGAGTTTTTTGAAAAGGTCGAGCTTGGAGAGTTGGGTGAGCTCGAGTTGATGAGGGGCGCGACCTTGAGATCATCTGGTAGGGCTTCCTTTGTGAGAGCTGCTCCTGATTTAGGTGAACATAACGAGGACATCGAATTGTTGCCCGAACGGCAACAAACAAGTAANTCAGAGTCGATTGGNTTGCCNCTNGAGGGTGTTCGGGTATTGGATATGACCTGGGCGTGGGCAGGTCCTTTCTGTTCNCTTAACCTCGCCCACCTGGGAGCAGAGGTAATTAGAATNGAGTCTGCAAAGAGAGCGGACCTGTACCGNCGGATGCCGGTTTTTCCAGAGGACTGGGAGCCCACATTAAATAACTCTGGCATGTTCAATCAATGGAACCAGGGAAAATCGAGCATTTCTGTCGACCTTGGCCATGAAAGAGGTCTCGAGATAGTTCGAGAGTTGGTTGCAAAAAGCGATGTGTTGGTCCAAAACTTTGCGACNGGAGTACTTGAGCGACTCGGACTGGGGTACGATGAGCTTAAATCGATTAATCCCAGGCTTGTGTTAGTCAGTATTAGTGGTTATGGACAGACAGGGCCCTACAGAGAATACATGGGCTATGGCCCGGCGATGCCGCCNCTTGCTGGGNTGTCCGANGGGACTGGGTATATCGGTGGCGGGCCTCAGGAGATGGGGCTTTCAATGCCTGATCCGACGGCGGGGATCACNGGGACACTCGGCGTGGTCTCTGCGTTGATAAAACGAGAGCAGACGGNTGAGGGAGACCATCTGGACATCAGCCTTTGGGAGGCCACCGCNGTGCTTAATCTGNGTGGATGGATGGACTATGTNGTNGANANCAAGCAACCNNNGCGNAATGGNAACCGAAGTGANGTGATGGCACCCCACGGTTGTTATCCCTGCAAGGGGGAGGATGCGTGGGTCTCCATTGCAGTTAGCGGGGACGAAGAATGGCATCAACTGGCGAAGGAAATTTCAAAAGACTTACAAGGAGATCCGCGATTTAAGGATCTACAGGCCAGGAAACAAAACGAAGACGCGTTAGATGAAATCCTGGTTCTTTGGACGCAAGGCCAGGACAAGTGGAGTGTGACTGAGCGCTTGCAGGCTAAAGGCGTCGCCGCATTCCCCACGATGACAACAGAGGATATCGTTGAAGACCCGCATCTGTTGAGCCGAGGCTTCATAGAGCGATTNCCGCACCCGGAGGTTGGCGAAAAGGCACACACGGGGATTCCCTGGATTACCCGAAATACGAGTAGTCAGGTTAGTCGTTCGGCNCCTTGTCTTGGCGCGGATACTGATCGATACCTACGCGATCTATTGGGTTACGACGATGAACAAGTCGATGAGCTCTATGGTATTGGCGCCGTGGGTATTTAGTGGTTTAACAGGNCTTTTGGGGCTACCAAGAAAAAGTTTAGCCTTATAAATCTGAACGTTATTATTTCTCTTGATCTCTGGGAAGAGGTGCGCTGAGAAGCTCAACAGGGGGCTTAGATCATCTGATTGACGACCAGAGGCAAATATAGCAGGGTAACNGTAGATAAGAGCAGGTGCGAGACGAAGTATGGCGATTCAAATCGATCCCNAAAGCGGACTTAAGATATTTAACACGAGAGCAGGCAAAGCCACGGAAAAAATAGCTGGCAAAGGTTATTCGGCTCTNAACGANGAGTCTTTGACTACGNTACCAGAAGAGCCAGTGGGAGCNGTCTTTAGTGCAGAGGAGCAAGAAAAGTACCAAGCCTTCAAAGAGCAACGTCGCGGTGCGGCCGATTACATGGAGATGAAGGGGGAGTTTAGTCGGTATTTGGAAGATCTTTACTCGACTGAGCCGGTTCCGCGCGAGGCGTTGACCGATGACTGCGAGATACTAGTGGTGGGCGCTGGATTTGCAGGCTTATTACTTTGGTATAAATTGAAAAACGCGGGATTCGAAGATGTCCGTTTTTGTGAGAAAGGCGGCGATGTGGGCGGTACCTGGTACTGGAACCGCTATCCTGGGATCGCCTGCGACGTAGAGTCTTATAGTTACTTCCCGCTGCTCGAGGAGATGGGCTACTTTCCTACCATGAAGTTCGCTTCCGGTTTCGAGATCATGGAATATTGTCAAAAATTGGCGGAGAAATTTGGGTTCTATGACAAGTGTCTCTTTCATACGACAGTAGAGAGGACCGTCTGGGAAGAGGAAGGGCAAAGCTGGCGGGTGCACACAGATCGGGGCGATCAGATGAAGGCTCGCTACGTTATCCTTGCTAATGGTTTGTTGACCACTCCCAAGTTAGCGCGGATTGAAGGTATGGAATCCTTCAAGGGCGACTCGTTCCATACGTCCCGTTGGAATTACAACGTAGACCTAAAAGATAAAAGGGTCGGCATCATCGGGACAGGCGCGACGGCCGTCCAGGTCGTGCCTGAGATCGCAAAAGTCGTGAAGGAGCTCTACGTCTTCCAGAGGACCCCGTCATCGATTGACGTTAGAGATCAACGAGAGACAACCCAAGAGGAGATCGATCAGTGGAAGACCGAGCCGGGCTGGGCAAAGGCCAGGCGCGCTAGATTCGCGAAAATCTCCTCGGGCCGGACTGCCTTGAAGGCAAACGATGATTACCTGGCCGGTAAGGTGGCTGATTTTAAGGAAAGGAAACAGCACACGCGTGAGCTGTCGGCTGAAGAGATGATGACGAAGCAGCTGGATACCAATTTCCGGATCATGGAGCAAATCCGAAACAGGGTTGACAACATAGTAGAGGACCCAGAGGTCGCTAAGTCACTCAAGCCTTACTATCCGTATGGATGCAAGCGGCCAGCATTTCACGATGAATACCTGCCCACCTTTAATTTGCCACACGTGAGCTTGGTGGACACGGCACCTTCGGGGGTCTCTAAGATCAACGAGAAAGGCGTGGTTCACGAAGGCAAAGAATATCCATTAGACGTGCTCATTTACGCGACCGGTTTTAAATGGATGGAAGCCGCAACCTTCAACATGGTAGAAGGAAGAGGAGGGCAGACGCTTCAAGAGAAGTGGGAGGAAAAGGGGACTCAGACCTTCCTTGGCATTCACAGCAATGGGTTTCCCAATTTATTTATTGTTGCAGGGCCCCAGGGCGGAGGCGGTAGCTTTAACTTTACCGATGCACTTGAGGTGCACGGTGATTATTTGATCTGGATGCTGGAGACAATGAGAGAGAAGGGCGCGGGTACCGTCGATGTCGAGAAGGCACAAGAGGAAGCTTACGTGGAGCACTGCAAGCAGGTAGACATTCAGACCAGCGCGTTCCGCGATTGTTATTCCTACTATAACGGAGAAGGTAAAGCGGAGCCCGGGAGTCTTAGCTACTACGGCGGCGGCCGTTGGCATAAGTACCGTGTCCATGCTCAGGAGACGCTCGAACCCTACATCTTTGATTAGAACAGATTGGTCTAAGGTGGTCTTGGAGCGTCCGGGAGTTTCTCGATATAGTGGAGGCGAAAGTTTGTTATTGGAGTAGCTTATGACTGATTCGAATTCTTCTTACACGCCGCCCGAGGTATGGACATGGAATACAGATGATGGAGCTGCCTTCAGTAACATCAACAGACCTATTGCGGGTCCGACTCACGACAAAGAACTGCCGGTTGGGAAGCATCCACTTCAGCTCTACTCGTTAGGAACTCCAAACGGAGTAAAGGTAACGGTCTTATTAGAGGAGCTTTTGGCCTTAGGGTATGAGGGCGCCGAGTACGACGCTTTCTTAATCAACATAGGCGAGGGCAACCAATTTGGGAGTGGGTTTGTTGAGATCAACCCAAACTCGAAGATCCCAGCTCTTTTGGATCGAAGCACCAACCCGCCGACACGTGTTTTTGAATCGGGCGCGATTTTAGTTTACCTCGCGGAAAAGTTTGGTGAGTTTCTGCCTGATGATCCTTCACAGCGTGCGGAATGCATGTCCTGGCTTTTTTGGCAAATGGGTAGCGCTCCATACCTGGGTGGAGGGTTTGGCCACTTCTACGCTTATGCGCCAGAAAAGTTTGAGTATCCCATTAACCGTTTCGCGATGGAGGTCAAAAGGCAGCTAGATGTACTCGATCGCAATTTATCGTCTCGGCAGTATTTGTGTGGCGACACTTACAACATATCGGATATTGCGACTTATTCCTGGTATGGAAATTTGGTCCTCCACAATAGTTATAACTCTGCTGTTTTTTTGGATGTGTCCTCGTACGAACACGTCGTACGTTGGTCAAAAGAGATTGAGGAGCGTCCGGCAGTTCAAAGAGGCAGGAGAGTAAATCGTCCATGGGGTCCTGAAGAGGAGCGAGTGCCAGAGCGCCACGATGCAAGCGATATCAAGTAGGTGAATCGGGTCATATGGTCAGATTTGGGTTATTACAAAACCTAAAGTCGCGACGACGACAAGTGCCCAGATCGTAAGCCCTTGAATCAGATGTTTGGCATTTAATACATCAAGATTTTCCCGAGTGGTCGCGATTCCGACTAGAAATAGCGCCGCGACAAGCAGAGTTTTGCTTAACAAGGCTGTTGTCTCAATTAAAAGCGAGGGCAAGCTCAGGTAGGAGGCCAAGAGAGAGGCACCGATAAACAGAAAAATAAACCTGGGCACGGTGATTATCCCGCTTTTATTTTCCTTACTACCTTCGATGAGTGCGAAACCCAATAAAATAGGGATCAACCATAAGGTCCTGCCCAGCTTGAGCGTGGTCGCGACTTGAGCGGCCTCTTCTCCGTAGATCATGGCTGTCGCTACGACACTGGAGGTGTCATGAATAGCGAGGGCTGACCAGACGCCGAATTGGGCTTGAGAGAGTTCCAACCATTGGCCTATGTAGGGAAACGTAACGAGGGCGAGCGCGTTCAAGACAAAGACTAGCGCCAAACACATACCGGTCTGGGCTGGAGAGGCTGACAGGATGGGTGAAAGCGAGGCGATCGCTGTGCCCCCGCATATTGCGGTGCCAGTTGAGATCAGTTTGCTGTCGATACTCTGCTGTCTGATAATCCACCCAATCAACAGGCCGGCAATTAGAGTGATCACCACGTAGACCGAGACGGTAAGCNCATAATCTTTNCTCAANGTGAGCAGGTTNTCTGCGTTCATGNTGAAACCAAGAAGAACAATGGCGGTCTGAAGGGAGTACTTGGAATACTTGGACGCGTTTTTGATGATCGTCCTGTTAGCCCATAAAGAAGTAGCCGCCGCAGCGATGAAGGCAAGCGCCGGGTTGCCTAACATCACTAGTAACACCGCCATCAACAGACTAAACAAAAGGAATTTATCCGATACTAAAGAAGAGATGATTGACATGTACTTCCCCGATGATTNTGAGCAATATATAGCCAAATCTCTTAGCTATCTACGACTGTTTTGGTTTGGGACAGAACGAAATCTTGCAAGGACATTGACCAAGTCAGGTTGTCTAGGATAACGAGCGTCTGGTTTACGGGGTGATCAGAGTATGGAAAAGTTAACTGTTTTTCTTGCGAAAACTATTCGCACGATGGATCTGGGCCGGCCTATCGCGAACGCGGTCGCGGTGGCAGAGGGGAAGGTCGTATCTGTGGGCGATCTGGAAAGCATGAAACCCTGGCTTGACCGGTACCCTCACGAAATTGACGATACGTTCGCGGACAAAGTNTTTTGTCCTGGTTTTATTGACCCCCACACCCACCTCAGGCTCTCTGGAACCTATATGGGCCTTGAGTATGTGGGCCCCATCGATTCAACGGATCCAGCAGGTCGAAAGGTCGCAGGAATCGGTAATCGAGATGCCGTCTTGAACCGGCTCAAAGCGCTCGTTGACGGTTCAAGCAAGCCGATCGTAGCCTGGGGGTATGATCCTGGCGTACAGAAAGGACACCTAGATCGGGAAATGCTTGACCAGGTGTCTCAGNATGTTCCCATTTGGGTGTTGGCGTANGCGCCTCACATCGTTTACGCGAATTCTGCGATGATCGAGCGTATAGGTGTGAGCGAAGAGACGGAGTTACATGGTCTGGGGCGATATGCTGATGGAAGGTTGAATGGTTGGTTCGTAGAGTCGGCCGCGGTTGGAGTAGCCTCTAAGCCTGTCCGTGAGGAGGTCTACGGAGCCGGNTTTGGTCTTCAAGCGCTGAGTTTGCAGGGGCAGGTAGCAGTAAACAGTGGCGTGACGACCACCGCCGACATGATTTACGGAGTAGACTCCTTCGAAAGAGAGTGGGACGACCACATGCAGGCGATCGAACAGGGTCTTCTTCCGATGCGAGTCTTGTTGGTACCGTTTGAATCTGCGTTGCGCCGTAGTTTTGGAGACGACTTCCTGAAGTTCTATGAAGAGATGAAGGCTAAGGAAACCGATCGACTTGCGGTCCACGGTGTTAAGTATGTCAACGACGGGTCCTATCCCGCGATGACGTTGAAGTTGAATTTTCCAGGTTATCTAGACGGTGAGGTGGGTTTGACCGGCGATGTGGACTGGTCTGAAATGGTCGAGAGAATGATGCCGTTTTGGGAAAACGGCATACAGATCCACTCTCATGCTAACGGAGACGAAACTGTAGATATGACGCTCGATACGCTTGGCGAACTGTTAAATCGATCTCCCAGGTTTGATCATCGCTTTACGATAGAGCATTACTGCATCAGCACGCCGGCCCAGGCTCGACGGCTTTCGGCTTTGGGCGGATTGGCGAGTGTGAACCCTTACTTTGTCCATTACCGCTCGGACATTCACAATGATCGTGGGTTTGGCCCGGATCGGACCGAGGCCACGGCCAGGCTAGGATCCTTGGTCGACGCAGGCGCAAGGTTCGCCCTTCATTCTGACTACAATCTGGTCGTCGCGCCGATGCATCCGTTGACAGCGGTGTGGGTCGCTGTGAACAGACTGGGTTCGGACGGAGANTCTGTTTTGAGTCCAGGAGAGAGNATCTCGGTGGAGNGGGCGATGCGCGCCATCACCGTCGATGCCGCCTACGTACTTGGTCAGGATCATAGGCTCGGTAGCATTGAAGCTGGTAAGTGCGCAGACTTCGCGGTTCTGGATGAGGATCCCTTTAAAGTTGATNCCAGGAGAATCCGTGANATCAATGTGCGAGGAACGATCCTGGCAGGGAAGGTCAACCTCGCGAGGACAGAGTAAGGTGCTNTCNGAAGAAGACAGGCTTCTTGAAGCGAAAGACGTGTTGATGACGACNTTGGGTCATCCTGGGCAAGTGCTTAAGAGCGAGGATGCACAAGTTGCTGAGGTCCGGCCTATTCCTGTTATCTTGTTGTGCGGATTTCTGGGCGCCGGGAAGACGACCTTGGTGTGTAAGTTGCTCGAACAGGTTAACGACGAAATCCTGGTGATAGTAAATGACATCGCTTCGATCAACATCGATGGAGNGATGGTGCGCCGGCAAGACGCTGAGACCATAGAATTAGAAAATGGTTGTGCCTGTTGTGTGTTGGGAGCCGATTTGTCAGATCGCCTGAGCGAAATAAGGTCAAGACCGAGCCNGCCTGCNGCCATTGTAATCGAGACCAGCGGACTGTCGGATCCGTATGGGTTTTCTCAGACCGTTCGCAACCAAAGCGGATTTGAGCTGGATGGTGTTATCGCAGTGGTAGATGCTAAAACATTGCACGAGCGAACAGCCGATGAGTTTACGCGAGATCTTCTAGTGCGCCAGCTAGACTCGGCGCATCTGGTGATCGTCACAAAGAGCTCCAGCCGGGAGGAGATAAAGCTTATAAGCCAGCTAGAGAGCCTGACTCCCGGTCGACCGATCCTATTCGATTCCAGGATTAAGGACTCGCTTCAAGAGGTGGTCTTTGGTTCCTCTTTGAGGGGCGCCCACATGCCTGTATCGAAGCAGTCGCACGACTATAGCCAATTCGCCTCAGAGTCGATCATTCTAAGTAGGCCCTTGGATAGAAAGCGCTTTCGTGATCTGCTAGATGATGTCCCTGGATGTATCTACCGAGTGAAAGGGTTCGTGGCCTTGTGCGCCCAGGATGATCAGGATCAGCATGCACTAAACTTTGATGTTCAGGTGGTTGGTCGTTATTGGCGTGTCAATCAGATTGTTGGTCAGCCAAACAACACAGAGCTCGTGGTTATTGGTCAGTCTGGCAGTTCTGAATTTAGAGATTTTGTACGCGCTCTGAAAGAGTGCCAGATTGAGATAAATGATGGTTAGAGGAGAGGATCTTCTCTGCTAGTTAACAGAGAACCATTCGGTCCACTTTGTAAAAGCTGATTGGATTTCAGAGCAAAACTTTTCCGGGTAGATGATGACCAGGCCTATTTGGCCGGGTTTTGTTTTAGCGGTGAAGTTGCAAAATTGGGAGCTTGCCTGGATAAGGGTTAAGCCCTGTTCTGTTTCTGCTGTGCCCTTAACCCTCTCTACCCACGGGGGCATCTCTTTGACCAGATTTTCGAGAGTACTCTGCGGGATTAGCTTTGTCTGACTCAATGTGTTGCTGGCAAAGCCGACTCCCTTATCTAGCTCCCTAAAAGGTAATATTTTGTTGGGAGCTTGAAATAGCTTCCCTACTAAGTTCGGGTCGGTTGATAGCACTTGATCGGTGGGTTGCTTATTTTGATCTTGCGCCTTTTCCTGGATGAGTGGTAATTCAAAATCGGGAGCCAGATCGGTTTTGGTGATTACCAATAAGTCGCCCTCGATCGCCTGTTGCTGGACCAGGTAACCGACATATTTGTCCTTTCGTTTGGTGTCGAAGTTCTTAGCGTCGATCGTGACCGCGCATCGCCCNAGGTCGTAGCCGGGAATCAGGCACTGTTTTTTGAGCTTGTTGGGCATGGCGACGCCGCTCGCTTCGATTAAAACGCCGTCGGGTTGCTCTGATTTAATCGTTTCCAGCGTTGACGCCAGATCATCCTGTATTTTGCAGCAGACGCATCCGTTTTTTAAGCTGATGATGCTCCCGCTGCTACCCTCTTGTTTTATCAGGTCAGCGTCCACGTTGAGGTCGCCGAAGTCATTGATAAGGATAGCTAATCGCTTTGACGATTGCGGAGCGCTGAGGATTTGATTGATGAGAGTCGTTTTGCCTGAACCCAGGTAGCCACAAATTAGAGTAATCGGAATATCTTTTGAGTAAACAGCTCGCATATTAGTCGATCAAAAAGGACTTACCTTCGAACACCGTGCCGATGATCGGTATGTCGTTGAGCTCGGTAGGAGAGCATGAGAGAGGACAATCTTCGAGNACCGTGAAGTCTGCGAGCTTGCCGGACCGGAGACTGCCGGTGGTCGATGCCAGCCCGAGTACGTGAGCCGCATTAATCGTGATCGCCTCCAACGCTTGTTGTGGGGTGATTTTTTCTTCCNCGCACATAACCTCTCCGGTGGCGTTGATTCGGTTAACNCCTACCCAGGCATGATTCAGTGGTTCTGCTGGGGCCATCGTGAAGTCCGAGTGGACCGTCGTGTTGATTCCCTCCTTAAAGCACGATCCGATTCGTGAGATTTGCGATGCTCGTTCGTAGCCTATGCCTTCTCTNGAGTACATGTCCGACAGTTCATGNAGGTAATAGATATTGGCCGAGACTTGAGCGCCTAGAGATTTGATGCGTTTGATCTGTTCGGGAGTACTGAATCCAAAGTGTTCGAAGGTGAAACCATGGTTGAACCGGGGTCTTTCAAATTGCATTTTTTCTAGGATATCCAGAGTCAACTCTATTCCTAGGTTTCCACAGCAGTGCACGTGAATCTGAAAACCCGCATTCCAGTATGCGCGTATGTTGGTTTCCAGGAGTTCTGGGGGCATCAGCCATTCGCCGTGGTGTCCGTCGATGTAACCGGGCTCTTCCATTTGTGCTAGTTGGCTGAAGAACGCCCCGTCACTAAATAATTTGATGTGCTGACCGAATTGCAGCCTATGGGTATTTCGGCTGGTNAGTTCGGAAGCTAATNTGACAGACTCCTCCAGCGTGTCTGCCCATCCTCTGACATAGCTCCCGTGAGCAACCAAACGAGTCCGAAAGGGCACGTCATCGCCCTCGAGAATTTGGTTTAAGGCGGCAACCTCTGACTCGAAATCAAATAACCCCGTCGCCATGTCGCCGATTGTTGTGTGGCCACCATAATGTACGACCTCTTTTAGTCGCTTCAGGCCATTTGCGAAGCGCTCTGGGCTGAGTATCCAGGGGTTGAGTCTGGCGATGGCAAGGCCTAATCCTGTTTCGTAGAAATGGCCATTTCCGAAGTCAATTTGCGCGCCTGCTTTGATGTCTTGTTCTTTTAGGCCGACCATATGGAGGGCCGCATCGTTCATATACAGCTCATGAAAAGAGCGGTGCCAAACCACGATCGGGCGAGTATCGCTCACCGCGTTAATGCGTGGCTTACTCATTTTCCCGTGCCACAACTGGTGATACCCCCAAATAAACAGTGGTTCTTCTGGTTCTTTTTCATGATGAAGTTGGCGCATTCTTTGATCGAAGGCAGACTCAGTGGTTGTCGGCTCTACCGTACCCCAGGGGAGCTTCCATCTCATGGCCGTGACGAATTCCATGGGAAGAAGGACAGCTGCCATGCTCGGGTGGAGGTGTGGATCGATGAACCCGGGACAGATTATGTGATCCGTAAAACGGTCATCAACTCGGTGAGGCTTGGCATCCAGCCATGGTTGCATGTGCTCTATTGTTCCGACTTCAACGATTC
>PBUF01000082.1 GCA_002727775.1 Gammaproteobacteria bacterium | reverse complement strand
TTGGTTACGAGTATTCCACCTTCAGCTACAACGTCATCATAAACACTACCGAGCGGGGGGAGGTTAAGATCTTCAAGCATTGGATGATCTGTCGGACCCCTTCCGAAAGGAACTTGCCAAACGTGATCGCCGGTATTTAAATCAATGGCAGTAATTCTTCTGTAGGGTGGCTTCAGCAACGGCAAACCAAAAGGTCCTACTTGCCTCTCCATCTGAATAACAAAAGGCCAGTCAGATGTCCCCTCTGGAGGTTGAATCAAGGACATGCCATGCGGTCTTGTAGCTGAAGGAACATAAAGAATGCCGGTTTCAGGGTCGAAGCTTGCACCAGGGAAATTTGCTCCGCCCCCAGCTCCTGGGACAACAAAAGTAGCTAGCTTGTCTTTGTCTCCCCGAACGATAGGGGGAGTAAAAATTGGGCCTAAAACAAATGTATCAGCGATTGCTTTAGCCTCCGCTTTTATCTCCGGTGTGAAATCAATAAGATCATCTTCCGAAATTCCCTGACGATCAAATGGCGCCGGCTTGGTTGGAAACGGCTGTGTCGGATGTGCTCTCTCGCCCGGAACAGTGCTTGGTGTTACTGGCCTCTCCTCTATGGGCCAGACTGGTTCTCCAGTTATTCTATTAAACACATAAGTAAAAGCTGTTTTAGAAACTTGAGCCACTGCCTTTATCGGCTGACCATTTACAACGATATCGACTAGATTAGGTGCAGAAGCGATATCGTAATCCCAAAGTCCATGATGGACCGTTTGAAAATACCAAAGACGTTCACCTGTATCCGCATCTAAGGCAACTAGAGCCTCGGCAAACAAGTTTTCACCCAACCGCATACCGCCCCAATAGTCGTTGGTAGGGGTCGATGTCGGTAAATAAACGATCCCAGCGTCGTCGTCAGCTGACATGAACGTCCAAACGTTAGTGTTTCCAGCGGTCCTCCAACTATCGTTCTCCCAGGTCTCGGTAAATTCCTCGCCCTCCTGCGGGATTGTATTAAAGCGCCATTTCAATTCGCCTGTATAAGTGTCATAGGCACGAACATGGCCCGGCGGTGATCGATTGTACATGCCATAGTCGAATATTTTTGATCCAACAATGAGAGAGTTACCCACTGCGATGGGGGCCGCACCAGCCGTAATGAATTGAGACTCAAACTCAANGCGCCCCAAATTTTGGCTAAGATCTATGAAACCATCATCACCAAAGTTTGAATCTGGTTTTCCTGTTTTGGCATCAATGGAGAGGAGTTGTTTCCCCAAGGTAGCCACAAAAATTCTTTCGATATTCCCGTCTGTCCAATACTCAACACCGCGGATCATAATATTCGTCTGGATAGGCGGCCCTTTTCGGTAACTCTCCGGATCAAATAGCCATAGTTCCTCGCCCGACTTTGGGTCCAAAGCCGCCACCATCCCGTGGTTCGTGTTGATATACATTATTCCATCTACAACCAGAGGCACCGCTCTGTAATCCGCGGTGCCATATCCCACGCCTTCAGGTAAGCGAAGATCGGCCGACTGCCAGCTCCATGCTAGTTGCAACTCTGAAAAATTACTGGAATCAATTTGATCTAACGNCGCGTATTTGGCTGAGCTATGATCTCCGCCAGCATGCCTCCATTCCCCTTGNTGTTNGGAAACTGACTCGGGTTCGACTTGACTGCATGATGCAAATAAAATGCTAGTTNTGCAAATTTGCAAATATGGCAAAAAATAGTTTTTAATCATATAAGTAAGATACTAAANCTATAATGAAGCAGAAACCTCCAAAAAGTTTATCGATTTTCTTAAACACCCTCATAGATCTCGAATTTTTTGGTGAGTATCCCTCGAATAGACAAATAGAGAGCCAAGCCAACCGGCCCGAGCATAAGCGTTAAGAGTAAGCAGGGCACCACATACCAGTGAG
This sequence comes from Gammaproteobacteria bacterium, assembly GCA_002727775.1. Classification (GTDB taxonomy): domain Bacteria; phylum Pseudomonadota; class Gammaproteobacteria; order Pseudomonadales; family Azotimanducaceae; genus UBA4421. The sequence continues at coordinate 25,919 of PBUF01000082.1, read as the reverse complement.
GAACGTTATTTTTCTGTGAGTCAAAAACCTCCCATGCGCCCACAAAAAGGTCAAATGCCAAGTAGTGAATCCAACCAGCGGCGAGAGCGTATGGATTGGAAAACATCGCGCTAATCTCGGNTAGAGATCCAAAGCCGGCACCCTCNGGCATGTTACCTAACTGNGATAAGAACAGTCCTACGTANACTAGTCCTANTNTGAACGGAATAACCGCGGTGCAAATTACACTGAGTGTGAATTTCCATCTAGGCAGCAATAGAAGTAACAACCATCCGGGTAAAACAAGATAATTANACAGAGACAACAGAGTATCGGCAAGCATAGGACCTCCTTCTTTTTTAATTATGCGCACTAATCCANCCAACAACCCAAAGCATGNTATTACTCTNAGATTTCAATTCCTATGGGGTGCTGGTAAAAAAAAAGGAAAAGGAAACCATATCGGGTCGATAATATAAGTNTNTAANGGGAAACTGGATAATTTGTCTCATGCNCGGTGTATTTCGACGCTTACTCACACTGGTCCACTGGCTGGGATTCATCTGTCTCGTCTACTGGCTNATAACTTTCCTTGGTATATCCGTAGTCGCTCTGACGGAAGGTTTAAATGAATTAAAATATGCGATGGAGGATATCACCTCGATCCTCGCCATAATGTGGGACCTGGACGAGGCAGAATATCCCCTCTTCTGGTCATTATGGCTTGCGCTTGCCCATTANCCTATCGTTTGGGTGCTAACTGGCAACAAGTCTCTTTTCCCCTGGAGAAATAGTTACTAACTGTCTGCTGGACCGACAGCAAGAATATGCATGTTCTCGAAAGTGGGCCGCTCCCAGTCTGGATATTTATCACCCAACGCATCATAAACCGGTCTCCTTATCGATTCGTCTGACACATAACTTACTTCTTGATCATATAACTTGCCCCCAATCCTCAGCCGAATTCTTGGGTCCCTAACAATATTCCTATTCCATGAACGCATATCAGGATAGGTTCCACCCGTGTAATAGGCGGATAAAAGATAGAGGTTTCCCTCAAGGGTGGCGCAATAAACTGTAACCGAATGAGGAATAAAATAAGGTGTGTTAGTTTGCAAATAGATTTCGTAATGATCGTCCGTGAAGCTCCAATCACTCACCGGTGAATCAACAACATCACCCGCTAGCCAAAGTCCTGGCCTTTGATCTTGTGGATCGACTCCAACCNCGCGCAAAACTATCAGCGTCACCAGNGTAATCCCNAAAATACCNATACTTAANTTTTTTAATAATTTTTTCATCTCTAATCCTCTCTATAACTCAACCAAACTATAGCAAATAAAATAATAGTTGAAGAGAAGTCAGAAATTTCTCCAGAACAGCTTGAGAAAAATTAATATAAGAACACTGATGCTCGAGCTGCAGTTCTTTGCAGCAGCAGTTAGTTTAGGGCACCATAACACNTCCAGTTGATTNAGATNTTAAAACTATCCGAGCTACCTATGTCCTATTCCACAATCCTTTACGACGTTGATGAAAGCATCCTCACNATTACCTTAAATCGCCCCGANATTCTGAACGCTTTTAACACCTCTATGCTGTCTGAAATTATAGACGCCTTGGATAGAGCAGATGCTGACGATCGGATCCGTTGCATCATCTTTACAGGTGCGGGTCGAGCTTTCTGTGCCGGGGCGGATTTGTCGGCGGGCGGAAAGACTTTCAATTCAGACGCTCGTGATGACAACGCAGATGGGGGCCATCGAGATGGGGGCGGACGCCTGACCTTACGAATCTTTGAGTGCAAAAAGCCAGTCATTGCCGCCATAAATGGTCCTGCTGTTGGTATCGGTGCCACAATGACCTTGCCGATGGACATTCGTCTTTGCTCCGCGAACGCTAAAATTGGCTTTGTCTTTTCTCGGAGAGGGGTGGTTCCTGAAGCTTGCTCGAGTTTCTTCCTACCTAGAGTTGTTGGTATCGGCAAGGCCCTTGAGTGGTGTTACAGCGGCCGNGTATTCCCCGCAGAAGAGGCGTTATCTGGAGGCTTAGTTCGCAGCATCCACAAACCCGAAGATCTGTTAGCAGATGCAAAACATATCGCTCGCGAATTAGTTGAAAATACGTCGGCTGTTTCTACGGCGCTAATTAGGCAAATGATGTGGAAAATGCTGGGCGCAGACCACCCGATGGAGGCACATAAAATCGATTCCCAGGGTATGTATTTCACTGGTAAATCAGCGGACGCCAAAGAGGGAATAGAATCTTTTCTTGAAAAGCGACCAGCTAAATTTCCTTTGGAGGTCAGCAAAGACATGCCACCCTTTTTCCCGTGGTGGGAGGATCGAAAATTCCTTTAAGTCTGTGATTTTCGAACGTAGAATCCAAAAACTGGTTCAAAGAAAACAGAGAAGGTTGTGATGATAAGACGTTTACGATTGCTATTTTGGGAGTGCAATTCCATAAAAAGGAAACACCTCGGGCGCTGCTTTTTTTGCGCTCTTCTTTTGAGCATGAATGCATCAGGACAGAGCGGCCCTCCACCGGGGTACAGCAACAACATTGATGAGCAGATGGCAGAGATGCAGGTTCAAGTGCGCTACGGTGGATTCCTAGGTAATCTCTCTGACTCTCGACGTGAAGATATAAATTCAGCGATAACTGCTGTATTCGTGGAACGCAACAAGGCCAGCAGGAATATTAGCGCTGGCGTTGCAACCTCACTGGCAATGGAGGAAATAGCATCACCTGATTATTTACGGAATCAACTGTTAGATGTACTGACTAGGGACGAGTTATTGGCATTCGATGCGTTTGAGGATGGCTACTTACAAGTACAACTACGAAACAACTTCAACTCACAGCTTGCTCGAACCGCACCGGGTCTCAGTGAAGCTAATAAAAAACTTGTCCTGGAAGTTCTTATGAAGCACATGGGCGCTGGGCAGACAAAAGTCTCGTACTCCGGCGGGGATGCTGTTGATGANTCTCAGCGTCAACTGCGAGCACTAATGGATGCAAGATCTGAAATCATCAGCCAAATAGATGACGAACAAATGCAGGAAACAGAAAAATTCCTTAGCCAAATTCAATCCGGGCTGCTTACAAGTCAATCTATGAACGAGGCCGCCAACTAAGATAGAGATAGCTCGCTTAACCTCTTAACATAAATTTTTATGAGACCACTACTCAGCCGGCACGGCCTCTAAAAGCATTGGTATCATCTGCCGGAGAGCCGCGCCCCCCTCTGAAGCACCCGTATATTTTCCAATACGGACTATGACAAGTTCATGGCTGGGAATTATCGTGGTTGACTGTCCTCCGGCACCGCTCATCCGGAACGAGGGAGGGATTCCGTCATCTCCAACATCATTATCGACCCAAAAAAAAGCTCCACCATAGACAGGCCTGCCATCGGTCACCCAAGCCGGCGCAGTAGTACTGGCGTATTCTACATAGCCCTCGGGTAACAATCTTTCCCCGTTCCAGACACCGTCTGTTAGATACAAATTACCCAAACGCGCCCAATCCCGCGCGGACATAAAAGCTAGTCCCTGACCAAGGAAGTTCCCGTACGTATCGGTTTCAATCAACGCATTCCTGATGCCCAACTTATCGAAGAGGTTGCGCTGAGGAAAGCTATGGTAATCCTCACCTCTTCCCTCAACCGCAAGGCGGATCAAGTAATTAGTCAATACTGGATCGGTGTTTCGATAACGTCCAATGGTGTTGGGAGGATATTCTGCGGGACGGCTCGCCGCATATTTGTACTGATTCACTCCACCTGTGTAGAGATAAAAATGGTCGGCATAGGTGCTCGTGTCATAGTCAGGATCAGACGGAGCATTAATCATTATCCCACTAGACATGCGCATAATATCGCCTATACGAATATCTCGCCTCGGGTCGTCAGAGTTCTCCTGCCACTCTGGAATCGGAGCGCTCTGCCAGAGCTCGTATTCCCCCTGTTCGATTAGAACCCCCATCAGGGTGCCAGTTAAACTTTTGGTCATAGACCAGCTCTCTAGTGGCGTGTGAATGTCTACTTCTTCACTGTAACGCTCACCTAATATGCGACCCTGATAGGTAACAACAAGACCCAGAGTGCGGGCCTCTGGCGGACCGAATCCTGTATCCAATGCACGCTGGGCCATTTCAACATCAACACCACTTGGCCAGGCATCTTGTGATAGCACATCCCCCATCGGCCATGGTGTTGAATGGGCTGGAGGAAGATTCGGTTCTACCGTTGAGGGTTCAAATTCAATGTCGCCTGAGCCCAACGAATGAGCCACACAACCCTGATTATCATACCGCCTGGCCGTTCTAACAACGCCGTCAGGTAAAACTAGAGATACCTCCTCGCGAACCCTATCAACGCGAATATCTGTGACATGATGCCGCTGATCAAAGGGAGAAATAAAGCCCCCAACATTTGCCGCAGCATCTTTTGGATCCAGTCCAGTGACGAACACTGCCGAACAAAGAATCTTCGCAAAACCAGCCGTGTAATGATGCAAAGCCTCTCCAGGAGGAGGCTCATAATTATTGTCGACCCGAAAATAATCCGCCCTNGCGTTGATGCTCTCGGCAGAGCCATCGCTGACTGGGGCCTCTGCTGCAAAAATTGAAGNGACAAAAAANAATGACTGTATCAACAGAAAACCAANTGTCGGAAAAGTGTTCCTACTTTCAACTTTNAATATATTCATTGGGCGGCCCAGAGAGACTATAAAAACCNCAGATTATGAGAGGACCAGATAAATTACAACAAAATTTAACACCTCGTCGACCTACATTTTTGTTATTTTAACTACGCCAAAATGTTAAGTTTAGGTACTCTATGTACGAATCGAGAGGAGGAGNAAATGATGCGCAATGCCCAATATTTGNTGATAGCAGTGATACTACTAAGTTATTTAAACNCCCACGCGCAGCTCGCTTACGATCCTCCCCGCACAGCCTCTGGTCGTCCGGACCTTCAGGGTGTATTTACCTGGAGGACCCTCACACCCCTTGAACGTCCAGACACAGTCGGAGGACGCTCGGTTTTATCCGAAACGGAGGCTGCCGAGTGGGCAGCATTTGAAAATCGGAGGCAAAACCGTGACCTAATCATAGATTCTGTAGGCGGCGCNAGCTATCCTCCGGGCGTCATTTCNTACAACGAGTTTTGGTANGAGCGGGGNAACGANACGGTCGAGGATCGTCGCACTTCGCTAATTATTGACCCCCCNGATGGAAAAATACCGGCACTAACTGAAGANGCCTTGGCACGTCAGCGCGCAACGGCCGCGATGAGGGAGTTGAGNCTAGGNCCAGAGGCGAGACCCTATGCTGAGNGGTGTATAGTGACAAGGACATCTGGCCCGCCTATGCAACCGGGCTCTTACAACCTCAATGTGCAGTTTGTNCAGACAGAAGACTACTTTATGATCATGAATGAAATGATTCACAACGTTCGTNTAGTAAAGATGAATTCAAACCATCGTCCAGGGCCTGCAATGTATTGGGAGGGAGACTCCATTGGATACTGGGAGGGNGATACGCTTGTCATTGAGACGAAAAATTTCTGGAAAGGGACGGCTTTCGCGGACTCCACTCCTAATATGCATCTAGTCGAGCGCATCAGGCGAATTGGGCAAGACACGCTAGAGTATCAATTCACAATTGAGGATCCGACCACCTGGACAGCCCCTTGGACCGTCAGTATGCCAATGCGGCGAATGGACCAACCAATCTATGAATACGCCTGTCATGAAGGGAACTACGGCTTCGACGGTATCATGGCNGGNATACGTCGACTGCAATTAGAAGAAGAACTGTCAAATTAGTCAACANTAAAAGTATCACTTATCANTCTCAGATTAACTGGATAGGCAATGAAAAATAAAAAANACTTGTACTTAGACCCCGTTAAGCGCCGGCAGTTCTTACGAAATAGCGCAAGCAGCATGGCCGGCGCATGGCTGTCAAGCTGGCCCTGGCAAAAATTAGCAGCTCAGCAAGATTTGAATGCAAATACCGATGACTGGGACACCGGCATCGTCCAACATTTATTGCCCGCGGTTAATGAATCAAAAATGTTAATAAAGGCATCGTTTACCANNGCGCTCAANGNATCCCCGTTACTAAAAATTCAAACCAACGGGAGTCAAAGATCGATTCAGGGTTTCATGAATGATACGCAAGGTGAATTCTGGCAATTTTATGCGGATGAATTACAGCCCGATACAGAGTATGAATTAACTATTCAGGACACTAATGGCAATTCCCTCTGTGAATCATGGCCTCTAAAAACTTTTCCCTCTTCTCAACAAAACCCAGAGCGAGTTCGAGTCCTATTTTATACTTGTGCTGGCGGACCAGAGGGCGAGTACTTCGGAGTCGGTGATCGTCGAGGCAACCTCCCAATAGCTATCCGGCAAAGACTTCTTAAAAGAGGGTTATCTTTCGCGCCGCAGGCGGCTGTCGCAAACGGAGATCATATATATTGGGATCTTCATACTTGGCAGGGCGACGGGGCCGGAGAACTTAGTCCGGCCGGGCAAGAATCTGACTTCGATTTTTCAAGTCGAGTCATGGGGGGAAGCAACGAACTGGCGATGAAACTTGCAGCAGGACCACAAATCGCGCCCCTCTACGGCACGGCATTCAGATCCACACCCGTTTTCTTTCTTCAAGACGATCATGACCACTGGGAAAACGATTCCCCCTTAACCTATCCCGTACCTTGGTTTCAGTTACAACTGGCACGTACAACACANCAACTCTACTATCCGGAATTTCTNCCTGACATNAACCGNTCAGCAGGACTTCCATACTCTACTACNTCTGCAAGGGGAGAGCTTTCCGAAAGNTTNGGCACATTNCGATACGGCCAACTATTAGAAGTNCTGCTATATGACGTCCGTCGCACCTTAAACGTTGGTGAGCTGAACGCCGTATTTTTAGATAGTAANGTCGAGANTTGGCTCGCTGACCGCACGGCTTCTCGAGANACCCGCCATNTAGTCCATGTTCCATCAAACCCGCCTGGATGGACTGCCGGCAAATGGGGGGAGTGGTATCCGGATGTATTACANCCAGAAACGGGACGCCTAACGACNCAGATACCNAAGCCCTACTGGAGGGAGGGTTGGTTAAACCAGCACGACCGTATAATGAATTCGTTAGCAGAAATGAAACATCGCAANCCCTTGGTCATTGCTGGAGATCTCCATGCNACCGGTGTCGGCACNATGCACGGCTCTGGTAATTTAGATTTTAGCGACAATCCGATAACGAATATACTTTGTGGTCCAGTTAGCACTTCTGTGAGNGGCTTCCCATCTGTGGTCCGCGGTGTNGCCCCAGCCCCATCCCAGTACNTAAACTTTCAAGAGCAAGTGACACCGTTCGAAGAACATGGTTTCACTATAGTAGATTTTGAGCAAGATCGAATAGTCGCACAGTTATTTAAATGGGACGTGAACAGTCAACCAGTTGAGGCGATTGACTCACTGGAGTCATACTATACTGTTGAACTGGAGCGACCGTAAATCGATTAGAGAAGATAAAANNGGAGTCAAAAATGCCCAAGGGTTATTGGATCAACCACGTTGAAGAAATAATAGACCAAGANGCATTNGGAAGATATATCACAAAGTGGAACGCGCTGGTCGATCGCGGTGANGCAAAGGTGATTGTTATTGGTCCTGTNGCAAAAACGCAAATCGGTCCGGTCGACATGCAATTCGCCGCTGTAGTGGAATTTGAGACATTTGAGAAGGCAATGTCTTTTAAGACTCACCCTGATTATGTCGATGCACTCAAGGAGCTTGGCCCAGACGAAACAAAGGTGGTCAAGAGAACTAGTTGCGTAGTTAGCGGCTAACCTAAAAAATAGAGCGACGCAACTNCGAGNTNCCCAAAACCATTAANATTTNNATAATGACAAAAANNTCAAATACNCAGAAAAATATNANTNTANTTATGGTNTTGTNCCTNACTGCCTGTGGCTCANTATTNANACCCAANTTCGATAANATGAGCGAAGATGAACTCGCTGCCTATAATTCGACTGCCGCCTCTCAAGAGCAGGTCAAATGNGTAACNGTTCAAGTTGATTATGACAGAGGTGTTCAAAAAGTTTGCGGCACACTATTAGAAATTCAAGAACTAACTAAGCCCCAAACCCCTGGTGCGCGAAACAACAATGNCAATCCCCGGTTCTTAAATGATATTGAATCTCAGTCGAGAGCCACCAACCCGTCACTTCGACCAGTGAACCAGCCCAGACCGTTCTGATAANTCAGAGAAACATTGGTGATTAAGCGAAAACTCTACCTTGTTAACCGCATAAATTTTGGGATTTCTTTAACAAATAGGTTATCTTTGTTAATGTCATGACACCAAGCAAACCACTTTTGGTTATATCGACCATACTGGCTCTGTCTTCTTGTTCGACTTCAGACCAGCCTTCTTTTCGGCATATGTCTGATGAAGAATTGATTTCGTACAATGCGAATAAACCGCTTCAAGAAAACGTGATCTGTTTTAAGAAACAGAATACGGGAAGCTTTATAAAAGAAATACAATGTAGGACGTTGGCAGAACTTGCCGCAGAACGCAATAATAGTCGACCGATTGACACACTGGTGAATGATCCAAGAATTTATTCTTCACCCAACCGCCTTTCTCGNGATTGAATATCAACAAAGCATGGAAAAGAAAATAAACTTAGTAAAGGTAATCGTTTTAAGCCTCTNACTCCTCAATTGCGCAGCCGACATAGAACAACGAGCCGTTGAGTATGCTGTAAAGGGCGGAAACGAAATAAGTGCGGAANTATTAGGTAAGTGGAATCGAAGTTGNGCCCTATGTCATATCAACGGCGAAGCCGGNGCACCAATCATAGGNGACACAGATAGTTGGNCTGAAAGAATTCTTAAAGGAGAGGATGCTTTAGTAAGAAGTGTCCTAGAGGGTCTTAATTCAATGCCTCCACTCGGTTATTGCATGGCATGTGAACTTGANGACTTCANGTCTATGGTAAATTTTATGGTTGGGAGTGGCTGAATTATGCATAAAAATCCTCGTAATAAGTTAAGTCGCCGTTCATTTCTTGCATCAANCCTTCGCGCCGCATTATTNGGAACTTATGCACTAAATTCCAACGCCAGAACACAAACCCCGTGGAGCAATTGGTCTGGCGGGCTCTCTTGCANTCCTNAAGGTCGCTACGANATTGCTGCTGAAAATCAACTCATTGATCTTCTGAGAGAAACATCTGGCCCTATCCGTCCTGTTGGCTCTGGGCACTCGTTCAGCCCACTAGTGCCAACCGATGGTCACCTTATCGTGATTGACCAGTTGAGCGGTGTTTTTGACCACGACAGTCAATCCCTGCAAGCAACTGTAGGGGCAGGAACGCGTTTAGGTGATCTTGGTGCACCGCTCTTTGATATAGGGCAAGGAATGTTAAATTTGCCAGATATAGATAGACAAACCGTTGCCGGCGCGACCGCGACGGGAACGCATGGGACGGGTATAAATTTTAAGAGCTTGTCGGGCTATATCACCGGGTTGCGGATCATCACNGCCAGCGGCGAAGTGAAAGATATAGATGCAAGCCATGGAGACTTATTTGATGCTGCCAGGGTTAACTTGGGAGCGCTCGGAATAGTGACACAGATAAGGATGCAAAACAGAAAGTCTTTCAAACTGAAGAAAAGGGAATGGACTGCTCCCACTGAAGAACTTCTTCAAGATTTTGATTCGTTAGCTGAAAGCCATAGGCAATTCGAAATTTTCCCCTTAGTTTACTCAGATTATTCTCTAGCCCTTGCTATTGATGAGACNGAACAACCGATTGGTCAAACGATCGCACCAGCCCANGAGGTTGAACTCGCTGATTTAAGACCTTTGGGAGTTGATGCAAAGCCTGCNGANAAATTAGCAATGAATAATAGATTGGCAGAGAACGCTCAAGTCAGCGAGGCGGTCGATCTATCCTACAAAATACTGACGAACGTTCGCAGCAATCCATTCAACGANATGGAATACTCCGTGCCAGCAAGTAATAGTGCTGAGTGTGTTCGAGAAATTTTAAANACAATATACGATGAAGCAATAGACGTAGACTTTCCTCTCGAATATCGATATGTCAGTCCCGAGGAGCCTTGGCTAAGCATGGCTTATGGAGAAGAGCCACATGCAACTATTTCAATTCATCGATCGGCTTTTGAAGACTATCGTCCTTACTTCAATCGTATAGAACCAATTTTTAGAAAATATGGTGGTCGACCTCACTGGGGGAAGGTTCATAGCTTGGGGCATGATGAACTAAACGAACTCTACCCCAGGTTTAGGGACTTTAAGGAAATACGAGAAGCATTGGACCCCCATGGTCGACTACTCAACAACCATCTCAAAAAAATATTCGCAGCCTGATCTTCTCGGTCTATTACTTTAGCGNNAGACNTTCGGCTAAATAACTCAATGCTTATGGATTTTACTATCTAAAAGGTNCCTCGAATTTTAATCGCCAAGGTTGGCCCCGACTCAGAGCAAGAGTCCTCTAATTCACCAATTGTACCCGTTGCAATAGTACCGGCTATGTATCGAGTTCGAATCCGGCACCGCTCTCCGGAATCTCTTGCCTCAAAGCGATAAATCAATCCGCCCCACGCCTGTGTCTCTATCCAACTGTAATAAGAAAAATCCTTTGGATACTGCTCAATTTTATCAATATCCCAAACGGTATAGTCGTTATAAAACTCTCTCCTAAAGTCTATTCCCCAGTTGGTATTATTTAACTGTGGCAAGTCATGACGTATACCAATGCTGTAACGACTACCACCACCCCTCATGGATCTCTCCCTCTCCCGTTTCAAAAATGGATCTGTGACAGTCGATTCTTCCATATTCAACCCTAGCGTGAGCAAAATGTTTGGCTGATCTAGAAAAAGTAATCTAAAACTACTATTAAGATTAAATCCATATCGCTCGCCGCTGCCAATATTGCCCCTGGCAGACAGTATCTCGCCGCTTGTTGATACATCGACATTATCGAGGAGATCATCAAGATCATGGTAATACAGGTTAGTATTTACGACACCAGCGTCCTCGGAAAACCGGTATTCAAAGTTTGCCTCGTACCGCCAAGACTGTTCCTGTCTTAGCTCTGCATTCCCCTCGAAAGCATTCTGTTCATCGTCCGCAAAATCAACTCCCGCTGTAAAATCCCTGAAGCTTAATTGAGCCACGTCTTTTTCTACGGTTGCTCTAAATTGAAAAGAGGGGGTTATATCAAAACGATAATCGATTTTTGGGCGAAAAAAATTGAAGTCTCGTGAGTTCGCTTTACTACCTGTTTGAGAGATAGTGCTATCCTCAAACAAAAAAGTAGTCTCAAGGGTCATTCGACTGTTGATGGACCAATTATGAATGGCAAAATATTCATAGCGCATCTCTTCGACTGTTCCCACAGAGTCGGTAATCGGAGCAAGTCCACCAAACCGGTCACCACCTTCAACTCCGGTCAGGAGACCCAACTGAAGAGAAGTATCCAGAATTGTCTGGGCTCTTTCGATTCCTGCTTCGATCGACTGAGAGCCAGAGAAGTCGAAAATATAGGAAGATCTNANAATACGCTCTTTATTGTTTTCAAAGTTTGAAAGATATAAGTCTCTCGTCTCGAGAGAACCATCAACCTTGTAACGACTGCGAACGGATAAATTTTCAGATTCGTTAATAATGAAGAGCGTCTTCCAGCGACTGCCATTCGGGAAAAAATGCATATAGTCTCCGCCCACTTCCCAAGAATCTTCATCGGCCGGTTGAGTATCTCTTTCGATTACCCTGTTAGAAACTATCCCCTGCTGAAAGCTGCTAATGACTCGATCAGTATCTTGATCGTTGTCATTTCCTGTCCATTGNAAATTGAAATTAGCTGTGTCGCTTGATGAGAACTCATAGCCAAAGTTGGCTACCAGATTAATTGGCCATGCATCCTCGATCGAGTCCCGGTTTACTGTCTCCGCTAAAACCCCNTCAGCATCAAATGCTGTTTCAAATCCATCTCGGAAATCATAACGAGGCTCACGTTCGGCACTCAAAAAGTAACTTAGGGCTCCCCTCTGACCAGTAGCTGAAAATTTACCCCCGGGAATGAACTCACCATTTAACGCCCTATCCAAGTTAACCTCATAAGCATAGCTAGTGCGTGCTTGGTCCTGGGTAAGCACGATATTTATGACCTGNGTACCACCCCGAACATCGAGATCACCCGACGTTCCTCTGATAATTTCAATATAATCGACTTCCCTAGCAGGTATGCGCGATAGCTGGGAACTACCCTCATTTTCNTTACCAGCTATACGGCGCCCATTAATTAGTACCTGGTCACCACCAGCACCAAGCCCCCTCCGATTTCCTCCCTGCGAACTTCCTGGCCCACCTCGAGAGCTCCCTCCACCGCGCGCCAGGTTTATGCCGGGGATTCTTTGAAGCATGTCATTGACTGAGTAGGGTTGAAACTGAGCAAAATACTCTGCTGGATAGGTAACGGTGCTGTCTTCATTCTGATCAGCAGGCTGAGCGATCAATTCGCCAAATGCACAAAAAAATATCAACGTTACACAAAACTTGTAAAACTGGCATCTAANGAGAGACTCTGACATTTTTATGTNCATTCCNAATTATTNNGGCTAGGCCCTTTTTAAAGGAACTACANGCATTCATCCATCATTATAACCATTATGAGTAGCACGATATGTAAGAATAAGTGTTAAAGTATTACTGAATCGTAATGAAGANAGAGAGGAGCTGGTTATGGAGTGTGGGTGTGGGAGAAGTCCAACNGGAAAATGCTGCGGATGGCATGCGCTTTCCGAGGAAGAGTATGAGCANGAGTTAATGAAACTTGAGGCCAAAGCGCGCGACGATGAACTAAACAAAAACGAGGACTAGGCTTTGAAGAGAATCCGAAGGGCAGCATTAGCACTNTTAAGTGGGTATTTAACGGCGGTAANTCCAACCATAGCGCAGGAACANACCGCCGAGGANCTAGAGGCTATTNCTAGCGCCATGTCTGCGCTTGACGAGTTCATGGTAGCTTTCAATAGCAGAGACATGAAGGCTTGGGCTANGACGTTAAATTATCCTCATGTTCGGTTCGCGAGCGGCACCGTCACAGTTTGGCAAAGTGCAGAAGAATTCGAGCGTGGAGCCACATTTNAGAGGTTGCCGCGCACTGGATGGGATCATAGCAGTTGGGTTTCGAGAGATGTTTCGCTCGTCTCTTCTGGTAAAGTCCATTTCAATACGGTATTCCAAAGATTCAACGGGGAAAATAAGGTAATTGGCACTTATGAGTCACTTTACATTGTCACTTTAGTTGATGGACATTGGGGGACTCAGGCTAGATCTAGCTTAGCACCATAAGGATTACGCTACTTNTCATGGGCCGAATAAAANGATTCCTTGAAGGNAATTACANATGAGAATTTATCTGACAAACGTTATGGTTGACGATCAAGCAANGGCTCTTGAGTTCTATCGTGACAAACTTGGCTTCAAAGTTAAACATGATATCCCCATGGGGGAACATCGTTGGCTTACCNTAGTTTCGGAGGAGCAACCGAATGGGACGGAGCTTCTTTTGGAGCCTAGCGCNCATCCGGCTGCTGGGCCGTTTAAATCCGCTCTNGTTGCGGATGGCATTCCGTTCGTGTCTTTTCAGGTAGATGACTTGGATTCTGAATATACGCGGTTATGCGAGTCAGGAGTAGAATTCAAACAATCTCCAATGGAAGCTGGCGATGTAAAAATGGCNGTTCTTGATGATACCTGTGGAAATCTTATTCAATTNATACAGATGTTGAAAACGGAATCATAGAAGGGGGTTCTAAGTTTTGNATGCAAANACCTCTAGAGCCAATAGATTTNTCGTNATCATAGCGTGCTCCTTATCTTTNATTNTTTCGATTACCGCCTTCCCGCAAAACAGCGTTCCTAGCTCACAGCAAACCACGGAGGGTATGCACTCGATCTTTAGCGAAGATGATGTTCTGGGTGTAAATTTAACTTTGGATTTAAACTATGCGAGTTATGACGAAACGAATTTGTTAATGCATCTATTNCTACCTCAAAACGAATTAACCGACAAGCCAATACCAATAATAATCTACGTTCCAGGATCAGCTTGGTTCAAGCANAACTTGGGTGGTTCGATTCCCCTGATTATGAAATTTGTCGAGCAATCAGGATATGCTGCGGCGATAGTTGGCTACAGACCATCAACAGTTGCCAAGTCGCCGGCACAGTTGATGGATATCAAATCTTCTATCCGCTATCTGCGAGCCAATGCAGATGCCTATAATATTGATCCGGACAGGNTTGCCATCTGGGGTACCTCTTCAGGGGGTCATATCGCATCTTTAGTTGGACTAACAGAAGGTATCGAGCGGTTTGAGACTAAAGATAATGGAGAGGAGAGTAGTAGTGTGAAGGCTGTGATTAATTTCTTTGGNCCAACCGACTTTCTCCGAATGGATGATTTTCCCAGCGCCATAGCGCACAATGAAGCTTCATCACCTGAATCNTCAGTGATTGGTGGTCCTATCCAGGACCCAAANAACANANGNAAAGTTGATGAATANAATCCNCTAAGCTATATCTNGNAAGACAAGGAATACCCGCCTTTTCTTATAATGCACGGNGACTCTGATNACTTNGTGCCTTTTAACCAGAGCTTNATTCTATATGAGGCATTGAGGNACGCGAATCATAGTGCCGANTTCTACAAGTTGCTTGGAGCNGGTCATGGTAATCGCTTTTTTACCCAACANACCATGCANATTGTTTTAGATTTTTTAAATCTCCATTTTAANCAGTAGTGTCGCATCTCTTCAGAAAAGTTTTGAATAGGNTGCCTTTTAGTGTTCTTCAAATAAGGCTTGGATTAATTTCTTGTTTTTTTCTCCCCATTTACACCAAGAATCCAGAACTGGNCCCAAAGACGCCCCAAATTTNGTTAACGAATATTCGACCTTTGGTGGCACCACCTCGTAAACCTTCCGATNAATCAGCTTATCCCGCTCCATCTCTCGAAGCTGCTTAGTCAGCATTTGTTGTGTTATNGGTGAAAGGGTTCTTTTAAGCTGTCCAAACCTAAGTGGNCNCTTGCGNAGATTNTNAATGATGGAAATTTTCCATTTGCCCCCCACCAATTTCAGAGAGTTAGTAATAGGATCAGAACAGTTANTCTCAGTTTGTNTTTTCATACTAGTATGATTTTATTGTCTACTTGTTAAANTCATCCTNNAAANCATATCATTAAATTTTTTAGACTTAAAAGGGATGCGAGAANATGTCTAGCGAGACCTCACAAGAAATAAGATCAAAAGTCACTACCGAGGGAACAATCGAAATTTCAATTGCATCCGTCGATAAGCCCAAGCCTTCAGATGATGAAGTATTGATAAAAGTGGGAGCAGCCCCGATCAACCCATCTGACCTTGGTCTACTNTTAAGTTTTGCGGCAGACTTAAACACGATTAATGTCACTGGCTCCGGTGATAAGACAGTAACTTCCATGAAAATCCACCCCGCGCTAATGAATACNATGAGACCACGACTAGAACAGTCCATGCCNGTTGGAAACGANGGGGCNGGCGTAGTNGAAGACGCGGGAGCTAACGCAAGAGAACTCATNGGTAAGACTGTTGGGTTAGCTGGCGGTGCAATGTACTCACAATATAGATGTGTTGCTGCCAGCAGCTGTCTGGTTATGAATGAAGGAACTAGCCCAAGAGAAGCTGCATCCTCNTTTGTTAATCCTTTAACAGCCCTCGCCTTCGTGGAAACAATGCGAATGGANAATCACACTGCAATTGTCCATACAGCTGCNGCGTCAAACTTAGGCCAAATGCTCGTAAAAATCTGTAAAGATGATGNAGTACCATTAGTTAATATAGTTAGGAAACCCGAACAAGAGAAAATCCTNAAAGAGCTGGGTGCANAATATGTTTGTAATACGGGTGATCCTAAATTCATGGAGAATCTTGTTTTTGCAATAGTCGAAACCGGAGCAACTTTGGGCTTTGACGCTACTGGTGGGGGCAATGGAGGTGAACTTGCTAGTCAAATTCTCTCGGCTATGGAAATTGCAGCAAACAAAAAGGCGAAGGAATATAGTCGCTATGGCTCAGACACCTACAAACAAGTTTACATATATGGCGGCCTTGACCCATCTCCAACAATTTTGAAAAGAAGCTATGGCTTGTGTTGGGGACTTGGTGGATGGCTATTGACTCCGATGATCGGAAAGATCGGGATGGAACGGTTCCAACAAATGCGTTCACGAGTAGCGTCGGAAATTAAAACGACCTTTGCCAGCAATTACGTGGCAGAAATTTCGCTCGAGGAAATGCTGCAACCAGAAATCATCAAATCATATGCACAGCAGGCTACAGGTAAGAAATATTTAGTTACCCCAAATAAATAGTCATGATGACACCTCGGGGCAAATAAAAGTTTTCATCCTTTTAATAAGCTATTGCATAAGCCTCGCGTCGGGGGTCGGCGGCTGCCGTAAGCACGCCGGTCTCCGGATCATGATGAATCATATGTGCACCGCCAAAGGTTGCCGTCCATCCCTCAACCAAGTTCAATAGGTGTCCCCGTTGTCGTAGGTCGAGAAGTGCTTCCTCCGAAACTCGGTCTTCTATCGCCAATCGCAAGCCGCTAAGGGAACGGAAGCGAGGCGCCTCAATAGCCTGCTGAGGCGTCATACCAAAAACCAACATGTTGTGGGTAATCTGTAATATCGTCTGAGTTTGGCTGTCGCCACCTGGGGTCCCAAGAGTGAACGCAAATTCACCGCTCGGATATAACGCCATCGTAGGCGAAAGCGTATGGTATGGCCGTTTATCCGGCGCGACCTGATTTGGATGACCAGTCTCAAGAGTAAATAGTGCGCCTCTGTTGTGGAGCAAGATTCCAGTGGCTTCGTCCAACAAGCCGGAGCCAAAGCCGGCAAAGTTTGACTGAATCCAGCTTACGGCATTTCCCCATTGATCGACGGCAGTAATGAAAACTGTGTCGCCGGCATCAGAACGATTTCCATTGGGCTCTGCGAGGATTTCGTCACCAAATCCCGGCTCTGCTGACTCTGCGGCAACTGACATGTTAATTAATTGGGCACGATTCTTGAGATAGTCTGCATCTAAAAGTTGATCTACCGGCACATTGGCTGAATTCGGATCAGCTACCCATCGATCACGATCAGCGAACGCTAGCTTCTTCAACTCTACAAGTGTGTGTAAATAATCTGCGCTATTCTGCGTCATCGATGCTAGGTCGTGAGATTTAGCCATCTCAAAAAGCGCTAGCTGGGTAACGCCCTGAGTGTTTGGAGGCATCACAACAAACTCATGATTTAAATAATCACCCCTCAAAGGAGTGACCCATGTTGAAGTATGTGAGGCAAAATCACCCTGACGCAAGTAGCCGCCCTGCTCCGTGATGAAGGCCGAGAGCTTCTGTGCAATGCTGCCGTTATAAAAACCCTCTTTACCTTGATCGGCAACAATCTCAAGCGAGTTTGCCAACTGCGGATTACGAAGCAAAGAACCAACCTTGGGTGGATTAGAATTGGGTAAATATAAATCTCTACCCGCATCATTTAGATTCTGACCCTGTTCTTCAAAATCCTGAGCCAACCTGCTGGAAACAGCAAAACCATTTCGAGCATAATCGATTCCAGTACTCAGCAACTCGGCAAAATTCATACTTCCATAGCGGTCGTGAGCGTCAATCCACCCGGCTACTGCGCCGGGGACACTCACCGACAGTGGTCCTATACTTGGTATTCGGTCTAGTTCAGCTACAGCGAAGAACTCTGGGGTAGCAAGGGCTCCTGAACGACCGCTAGCATTCAGTGCAGTTACTTCGCCAGTCTCACCATTATAAAAAATACCAAAAGCATCGCCGCCGATACCATTCATATGGGGTCGCACGACCGCGAGAACTCCGGCCATCGCAATAATGGCGTCGGTGGCATTTCCTCCATCCTGCAAAACACGCAAGCCGGCCTGCGCTGCCAATGGGTGCCCAGCCGAAACCGCGCCGATCTGTCCTCGGACATCCGGACGGTTCTGTGAAGCATAAACGGTGGTAGATAAGGGCTCTTGCTCCTCCATCCCTAGAGTATCAGAAGGGATATTCCTGGGTNGCTCNTTGCAGGATGTCAGGATCAANGCGAATGCAACGCAAAGACTGANAATTCTTGATGATTTGNNTTTANTCATGATCGGTTCCCGTCAGGATATATCGATTGCCAGAGTATAAACCGAAGTCTTGGGATGGCAAAGATCAGCGAATTACAACCATGAACAACTTTACCAAAAACATCAACCAGGGATTGATTGCAATTCGCGGGTCTACCGCTGGATGGCATTCAAGAAAATTTGCATCAGCTGCTGAGTCCGCTTTCTATATTCAGCCTTGGAGGTCGAGTTTTTTTTAATCCCATCAATCGATGACAAAAGTAACTCAACGAAACCTTTATGAGTTAAAGAAATATTTTGAAAACTTACCTCGTCAGATTTATCAGCGTTTTTAAGAAGTTTTACGAGCGCTAATATCAAATCCGCGCGGCCCTTAGTCATAATATCCGCCGCCAAATTTCTATTAACATCAATTAGCTCATCACCATGTGGTGAGTTAGCAACAGGCTCTGTATAAGTTTTTTCGAATGTCTTTATCGCGTTTATAAACCGGGTTGTGACAACTCGATTAGTTACCAATTCAGCTTTCGCATTATGAAGAGCTAGTTCTACGCGATATCCAGCAAGTTCCCTAAACAAATGCTCTTTATTGTCAAACATAAGATACAGAGCAGGCCTGGATACACCACCCGCATCAGCTATATCGCTCATTGTTGTGCGCTTGAAACCATATTGGGCAAACACACGCGCAGCTGCATCCAGAATGCTGGTTTTTTTTGCTTGCTTTTGATTTGAAGACTGCTTCTTTTTAGACATTCATTAGATTCTATCTGAATTTATCGTTGCGGTCAGTTCGAAATATCGATTGGACGTTTTGACATTTTATGGATAAAATGTCATCGATAGCTTAACTATTTCGCTTTAGGGTGGTGGAGAAATAAATGAGTACTTCTTTTATGATAAATGGTCGTCAGCGGACGGTGGATGTTGATCCCTCGAAGCCGCTACTTTGGGTTATTCGTGAAAATCTCGGATTGACAGGAACAAAATTCGGTTGCGGCATAGCACAGTGTGGTGCGTGTACAGTCCAGGTTGATGGAGAGGCCATTCGCTCATGCGTTACTCCAGTTTCTAGCATAGAAGGTAAAGCTGTAACTACGATTGAAGGTTTGGGCAAAGAAAATGACTTGCATCCGTTGCAGCAAGCTTGGATTGACCATCAGGTCCCACAATGTGGATACTGTCAATCTGGTCAGCTGATGTCTGCTTCGGCATTACTAACCAACAATCCAAACCCCTCGGATGAGCAAATTGATGCTGCGATGAAGGGCAACATATGCCGTTGCGGGATGTACGGTCGTATTCGAACAGCCATAAAATCTGTGAACGCCAATGCAGTTGCTTCAAGTGGCAAAAGCGAACTCTACTACAATGCAGGGGAGATTGAGCATGTCTAAGTTAACCCGAAGAGCATTCATCACTACAGGAGTCATTGCAGGCGGCGGCGTTATGGTCGGCATCGCAATGCGGCCAGGAAATCAAATCAAGGATCTTGCTCCTAAGCTTGGAAAAGATGGAGAAAATCTGGTTCACACCTACATCAAAATAGACGGCGATAATACTATTACAGCGGTAATTCCGCATTCGGAAATGGGTCAGGGCGTTCATACCGCTTTGGGCCAAATGCTTGCAGAGGAACTTGATGCCGACTGGGACCGAATTAAAGTTGAAGAGGCGCCCGCGTTAGGTGAGTACGCTTCATACTCAGCGGGCCGACGTTACCTTCTTGCCGGAATTGAGTTTCCCAAGATACTCATACCTACCGTGGATGGAATGATGATGCGCGTGGCTGATACCCTCAACATGCAAATCACCGGTGGTAGCTTGAGCGTTCGCTCAACTGGTTTTCTCGCTATGCGGATCGCTGGAGCATCCACGCGGGAAATGATACAGAGGGCAGCCGCTAAGTCATGGGATGTCCCTGTCGATGAAATTGTGACCGAAAAAAGTCACGTTCTTCACATACCAAGTAACCGACGCGAGCCATATGCAACTTTTACTGATGAGATCGCTTCAATGACGCCCTCTCAAACTCCTACCTTTAAAGAACTTGCTGATTATAAAATTGTTGGTAAATACGTTCCGAGACGAGACATTCCTCAAAAGGTCGATGGATCAGCTAAGTTTGCGTTGGACACTCGGCTACCAGATATGGCCTATGCAAGTGTGTTACGTTCACCCGTGCCCGGGGGTAGCTTGGTGTCACTGGATGATTCTGCGGCGAAGTCTATGCCAGGAGTCATAGACGTGGTCAAGATACCAGCAACCTCGGTCACCAATATGCTCGGAGAGATGCGAGCTAGCGAGGCCGTTGCTGTCGTTGCCGATAGTTATTGGACAGCGAATAGCGCATTGCAGACCCTCGAAGTTAATTGGAGCAAGACCGAATACGACTCTGTCTCAAGTGAGTCAATCTACGAGCAATTTGATCGGGATATTTCAGCACGCATTGATCGCACCAACGACCGTTTAGAAGGTGAGGTGGATTCAGCATTTTCAAGAGCAGCAAAAGTGATAGATGCTGATTATCATGTGCCTTTCCTTGCTCATACCTGTATGGAGCCATTGAATGCTACTGTTGANGTTCGCGAAGANAGCGCGGAGATTTGGGTAGGTTGTCAGAATCCGTTNGGCTTTCGTCGAGTAGTTGCAGACTTCCTTGAATTAGATACAGAAAAAGTCACCCTCCACAATCATATTATGGGTGGTGGATTTGGCAGAAAATCACAACAAGACTTTGTAATTCAAGCTGCGTTAATTTCGAAGTCAGTGGGGAGACCTGTCCAGCTAATCTGGTCAAGAGAGGAAGATGTTCGACAGGACTTTTATCGACCAGCCGTTCAGAGTCGCTTCAAAGCTGCCTTTGATGAAAATGATCATTTAATCGCTTGGGAGAATACGTATACCAACAAGAACGAGCCAATAGAGGCACCTCTTATACCTTACAGGGTTCCGTCACAGGATATCGGGTATGTCAGCAGCCCTGTGCATATACCATTTGGCGCTTGGCGCAGTGTAGATCACTCGCAACACGGATTTTTCACTGAGTCGTTTATAGACGAAGCGGCTAAGGCGGCAGGCAAAGACTCTTTTGAATTTCGAGCAGAGTTACTTAAAGATAGCCCTCGACATTTAGCTGTTCTTTCCAAAGCGGCGGAAGAATCTGGTTGGACGCGTCCGCTTCAACAAGGAAGAGGAAGGGGCATCTCTCTTCAAGAATCCTTCGGCTCTATCGTTGCTCAAGTAGTAGAAGTAACGGTGATAGACGGCAAGTTGTCCGTTGATAGAGTAGTGGCAGTAATTGATGCGGGAATCGCCGTAGCACCGGACGGCATAGCAGCACAACTAGAGTCAGGAATAATTTATGGGCTTACAGCAGCTTTGCATGGCGAGATCACCATAGAAAATGGCTCAATCGCGCAGAGTAACTTCGATGACTATAAGTCAGTGAGAATGGACGAAGCACCCAAGATAGAAACCCATATCATTAATAGCGGTCATGATATTGGCGGTGCAGGCGAGCCAGGAACCCCTGGAATAGCGCCAGCCCTTGCAAACGCGGTTTTTGATGCTACTGGACTTCGAATACGCCAACTACCCCTCGGCAATTTTGACTTGAATTATCAGGCAGAGGAATCAGGAGAAGTGGCTTAAATTCGATAAGACTCTCAGAATTTCACATATAAACGCGGCCTGACGTCCTGCACCTACAGCAGGATCAGGATTCATAAGGCTTAACCGACACTTCGCCTTGCCATTCATAGAGGGCCGCGTATATCTGCGTAAATCATAAATATCCAAAAAGCCTTTTTGTCTGCCGTTAATAAATACTGCTAGAATCACAAAACTGGTAGAAAAATTCTAGGGGTGCTGATGATTATTAGGGTTGTTATCGGTCTTATAATTATATGGATGACTATTGCGTCACTGCTTCCTTTCTTTGGAATTAACTTCGTCCTATTTCGTGGTGCGACAGTTGAACCGATCATTTTGACTGACGAAAATACTTATTTACATGTCGTAAGATCTGCCTCCTTTGCCTCCATGGCGCTTTTTGGGATCAACTATTTGCGCAACAAAAGACCGCTCTCCGCGGTTGCCCCACTCTTGGTTTTTGCCAGTTTTCTTTGCATTTATGCGCCACTCTATCTCTTTATTAGAGGCACTTCTTACTGGTGGGAGTGGGCCTCCTTTGCTTTTATGGCTGTTCTTGTAGTTGTCTTATTTCGTGAAAATAAAGCCGAAGCGAAGAAAATATTTCTTAATGACTGGTAGAACCCCTGCCTGCCTTCCTTACNCNTTTCTTGTGTCGCTTTGTTGGTATACGAAATCTGTAGTATCTTTCGATGCATAAAACTTGTGACANGACTCCACCAACTGTTAATGCAAAGGAAATAACATGTTGACTACAAAGTTTAAATCTAACTCGACCCTCTTTTTGCGACTGCTTGTCTCAGTAGTAGTGTTGTGTCTTACACCCGTGACTTTTGCACAACAACCACCCCCACCATCCGGCGCCTACGATGCCGCGCCATATTTGGGGCAGATCAGAGATACATATGTCTATGGTGATATTTGGGAACGCCCTAACTTATCAAAAAGAGATCGCAGCATGATCACCGTTGCTGTTAATCAGGCTTTATACGCTACTAACGAACTTCGTCTTCACATGGGTCGGGCCCTAGATAATGGAGTCACTCAAACCGAACTGTCTGAGATTATCGCACACGTTCTTTGGTATTCAGGCTTTCCAACTGGAGTTAACGCAGCCAGGGTAGCAGCCGAAGTCTTTGCAGAACGAAACCTGCCGGCAATACCAACGGAAGCCTCGCCAAGACAACCACCACAAGAACCTGAACTCGAGTTTCCCGACGCATATCCCCAAGCCCCATACCTGCGCGATTTGCTGAACCAGGTGCTTTATGCTGAAACTTGGAAGCGAACGGAATTATCTCCCAGAGATCGAAGCATGATTACCGTAGCAGTCGGCACCGCACTTTACGCATCAAGCGAAGTTCGATATCACGTCGGCAGGGCATTGGACAATGGGGTAACGCAGGATGAAATTTCAGAAATAATTACACATGTAACCTTTTACTCTGGATTTCCTACTGGAGTGAACGCCTCTAGAGTGGCGGCCGAAGTATTTGCATCTAGAAGCCTCCCTGTTGGGGATGAACGTTTTCCAGGGGCACCTTACCTTGATGACCTAATAGATGGCTTAGTCTATGGTGAAACTTGGAATCGTAATCAATTGTCTGTCCGCGATCGTAGTCTGGCGACTATCGCTGTCACGCTGGCCGGTTATCAGTCAGACCAGTTGCGTGTGCACCTGCAGCGTGGACTAGATAACGGCGTAACTGTTCAGGAAATATCTGAATTGATTGCACATGTAACGCTCTATTCAGGGTTCCCTACCGGAGTTAACGCCTCTCGAATGTTTGCGGATATCCTACGGGAACGTGGTATCCCTCTGCCAGACTAAAAGTTGAGCGCTGGTATTAAAGTAGTACAAATTTTTTTTAAAGCGGAGTCAAGATGTTAAGACAGCTACTGGCAACATTTTTTCTACTCTTTATTTCTTTCACGATAAACGCAGAGGCACCAGCCAGCACAAAGCCCAATATCGTATTTCTTTATGCCGATGATTTCGCCTATTGGGCTATCAATGCGCTGGGCAATGAGATCATCCAGACGCCAAATCTAGACAAACTGGTCGCACAGGGAGTGAGCTTCAGTAATGCATTCAACATGGGCGGATGGAATGGTGCCATTTGTATCGCATCCCGTTCAATGCTTATCTCAGGCCGTTCCATCTGGAAGGCCAACGAGATCAATAGACAGTGGGGAGAAGGGAATACTGCGGCTCACAGTCAAACCTGGGGAAGGCTCATGAGTAATGCTGGTTACAACACATTTGCAACTGGCAAATGGCATATCCAGGCAGACCCAGAACAGGTATTTGAAGAAACGGTCAATATCAACCCCGGCGGCATGCCCCCCGATCATCTCACTGGTACTCCTGGACTGTATGACCGGGTGAGGGAGGCCTACGCTAATGGTGAAGATTTCTATGCCCTGCTGCCACCCGGCTATAACCGACCACTCTCAGAAACTGACGATTCCTGGACCGCATCCGATCCTGTACATAATGGTTACTGGACCGACGGAACGCACTGGAGCGAGGTACAAAGAGGGGATGCAATTAATTTCATAGACGCCGCCAGCAGATCTGAAGATCCGTTCTTCCTCTACTTAGCTTTTAATGCACCCCATGATTCACGACAGTCGCCAAAGGAGTTTCTCGACCTTTATCCACTCGAGGACATACCGCTGCCAGAAAATTGGTTACCTGAATATCCCTATCTAGATGAAATGGGTGACCTTCGGGTTATGCGAGATGAGATGTTGGGACCAGTGCCTCGAACACCCTATGCCATAAGAACCCACATACGCGAATACTACGCAATCATTTCCCATCTGGATGCCCAAATAGGTCTGATCCTGCAAGCTCTAGAAGAGAAAGAGTTGATGGATAACACCTACATTTTCTTTACAGGCGATAATGGATTGTCGGTGGGCCAACACGGTTTGCTCGGAAAACAAAACATGTTCGACCACAGCATTCATGTACCTCTCCTTGCCGCTGGTCCGGACCTACCTAGTGGCACAGAAGTCAGTAGCGATATCTACCTCCAGGACATTATGGCGACCAGCTTGTCACTTGCCGGAATAGAAAAACCGGACTTTGTGGATTTCAATAGCTTCCTCAACCTAGCAAACGGGGTTGCAAGCGAGCTCCCATTGCCTAATGGAGTTTACGGAGCTTACATGGATACGCAGCGTATGATCCGTAAGGACGGCTTCAAGCTCATCCTGTATCCACGAAATCGGGAGTTGCTGCTTTTTGATTTAAATGCCGATCCGCTGGAAATGAATGACCTTTCCGATAACCCTCAATATGCGGCAAAGGTTCGTAACCTTTTTGAAGGTCTACTAAATTTGCAAGTCCAAATGGAGGATCCACTGGACCTAATGGATAGTTTTTCTTTTCTTATGGATTAATATCCTAATGCCAAGATCTAGTTACAATTTTTAGAAACTTGCCGAATTAGCGGAGCACCAGTGAGTTGATGTAAGCCACGACGTCGCGGATCGCTGCCTCATCAGTCAAAGTTTCAACCATAGCAGACATTTGTTGACCGTATCGATCATCTTCGTGTCGGCCGCGGTATCCCGCAACAAAATTATTCAACTGGGTTATTAGGTACCAGTCGTTCTGCCCAGCCAAGGCCGGCGCGCCCAAGGAAGCATTACCCCTGGCGTCGATTCCATGACAGGTAGCACATGTACCATATAGAGCTTTGCCGGCATCTGTATCACCCTCAATTGTCGCCTCTGCTGGAGTGTATTCCCAGCCCCCAACCCATTTTACGATGTCTGTCATACTCTCGTCTGTCAGTTTGGCCATCGGGCGCATAGCTATGCCTGCTGTATCCATGGGGTGAACGCCACGTATGCCGGCGCGAAAGTTTTCCAGCTGGCGGCGCAGATACCAGTCTTCCATTCCAGCCAATCTTGGCGCCTCGACCGCTTCATTACCTTTGCCATCAGTGCCGTGACAGGTCGTGCAGTAGCGATCGTTATGGAGCTCTCTTTCCGCCG
>PBUF01000081.1 GCA_002727775.1 Gammaproteobacteria bacterium | reverse complement strand
GAGATGACACGTGATCAGATAGTTCAAGAAGTTTCTACTTTAATCACCTCTTATTCAGGGACAGGATAATAAGAATGGCAAAAATACTGTATGTTGAGGATAACGAAGATAACGTTTATATGTTGCAGAGGCGATTGACCCGCAAAGGTTTTGATGTCGTCATTGCAGAGAACGGTCAGGTTGGAGTGGATAAGGCTAAATCGGAAAGCCCAGATTTGATCCTGATGGATTTAAGTATGCCCGTGATGGATGGATGGGACGCGATCAAGATCATTAAAGGAAATAACGCGACGAAATCGATTCCAGTTATTGCTTTGTCGGCCCATGCTATGGAAGAGCATCGACAACGAGCTTTAGAATCAGGTGCCGATGACTACGATACAAAGCCTGTGGACCTTGAGCGACTTCTAGGCAAGATCAATCAATATTTGCCCGGTTAGTTCGTTCAATTGAGTCAAAACTTTAAGGGCTAGACGAATCCGTAGATTTATCTTTGCCTTTAAGATGGCTCATTGCAGTGGTCACTGTACCCACAAAACTGGCTACGTCTGAGACATTACTAGGTAATATTAAAGTATTAGACTCTTGGGCGAGTTTACCAAATTGAGTGACATATTGTTCTGCGACTCGCAGATTGACTGCGTCTAGACCGCCTTTTTCGTTGATGGCGCTCGCGATCGTTCGAATACCTTGCGCCGTTGCTTCAGCCAGTAATTCGATTTCTCTAGCCTTACCTTCTGCCTCATTAATCTGTTTTTGCTTCTCTGCTTCAGACAGATTGATTAGCTCTTGTTTTTCTCCCTCAGAGACATTTATTTTTGCTTGCCTGTCCCCCTCAGATTCAGCGACCACAGCCCTTCTTTCCCTCTCTGCTCTCATTTGTTTTTCAAGAGCATCTCTTACGGAAGGAGGGGGATTTATATCTTTGATNTCNTANCTNANTACCTTAACGCCCCANGGNTCNGAAGCNGCGTCCACAGCTGCNACAACNTGNGCATTAATGAGATCTCTCTCTTCGAANGTTCNGTCCAGTTCAATNTTACCGATTTCNGATCGCAGCGTNGTNTGNGCAAGCTGAGANGTNGCNTAAAANTAGTTTTCNATGCCGTANCTTGCTAGTTGTGCATCGACCACCTGTACATACAATATTCCGTCAATTTCGACTGCGATGTTGTCCTTGGTGATGCAGCTTTGTGACGGAACATCTATCGCCTGTTCTTTTAGAGAGTGTTTGTAAGCTACTCGATCTAGAAAAGGCACCAACAGATGGAAACCTGCGCTTAGTGTTTTACTGTACTTCCCGAGTCGTTCGACAACGAAGTTTTCCCTCTGGGGGACGACCCTAGCGACTTGAAAAATTGTCCAGACGACAATAATCGCCATAATGATCGGAATTATTGTGCCAAAGTTAAAAATGTCCATATTCCCTCTCTGATTAAACTATTAGTACGTTAGATTCTCTGTCGACTACTTGGAGGCGAGTTCCTGTTTGATGAATCTCTGTCTCTGATCGAGCATTCCAGTTGGATCCGCGGTAACTCACGATTCCATAGCCTGGTGAAGACTCATCAAACCCCGAAATGACCTCGACGCTGTCGCCAATTATCCCGGTATCTATATCTGTATTTTTCTCTTCGACTAAGTCTCCTTTAAACCAAGTCTTCATATGATTTCGAGCAACCAGCAACAGAATAATTGAAGAGACAGAAAATATAATGAAGGGTAAGCCTCCGGAACCTGGAATGCCAAAAGCGATTGCTATACCTGCTATAACAGCCCCCAAGCCGAAAAATACGACGATGAAACCAGAAAAAAGAAACTCCGCCAGTATCATGGCAGCGCCACTGACGATCCATACGATCGAATAGCTCATATTCCCGGTCACTGATTTGTCTATTAACTTGGCGCCGCTGGGATTAAAAGCTAACTCAGTGTTTTGCAGAGTTATCGTGGCGCCATCAATTTGTTCCAGTAGCTCCGGAATACTGGGTGCAATGAAATCTATGACGTTGAGGTCCAACGCCTCGTTGGAAGTAATGTTTACCGAGTCTCTTACGCTTTTTTCGGCCCACTCTGCGTTTCGTCCCCTTTGAGTAGCTAATCCCCTGATGTAGGCTGCCGAATCATTGACCATCTTGTTCCTCATGTCCTCGCTCGGTTCCGGTCCGCCGATGGTGACAGGAGTCGAAGAGCCAATATTCGTGGCTGGAGCCATTGCAGCAACATGGCTTGATAGGACGAGGTAGGTCCCCGCGCTTGCAGACCTGGCGCCTTGCGGCCCTACATAAGCAATGATTGGAACGTTTGAGTTCAGCACGGTNTTNACGAGCTCTCTTAGAGCATCAACCCGTCCCCCTGGGGTATCGATTTGAATCAAAACAAAGGAAATCCCCTCATCATTGGCCTCGTCGATTAGATTGGTTAGTTCACTACCGCTGCTGTTGGTTAGAGGCCCTTGCAATTTGGTAATCCAGCCGATTTTTTCCGTNAGNGGATTGTCNGNNGCNANNGNAAAATNNGCNANNAAGCAAAATGCGATACCTAAAATGTGAAGTAACCCTTTTTTCATCCTCAGTTTTTTTGTTTCCCTGCTTTTTTTGAAACTTACATCAACCATAACGAATTGCTCTTCGCAATGTTAGGACAATTTTATGAATTTTTGATCTATGGCTAAAATCACTTTTTGATCATGGCGAAGAAATTGTCTACAGAAATAGGTTGTTCTGGTGGTTGCTAAATAGCATGATTGAAGAAAGCCTCGTCTCGTGTTTTGGGGAGAAGTTATGAGAGATATGAGCGCTCCGTCTTCAGAATCTGAGGGNCCGGATAATAAACTAGAATTNCGAACCAAGGTCTGGTTCGGTGTGGGCACTATCGGTGAGGCCGCAACTAACTGGATCTTCAACGCTTTAACGTTTATTTACTATCAGCAGATCTTAGGTCTGGGAGCCGCTTTGGCAGCGTTAGCTGTTTCTATAGCGATTTTTGCTGACGCAATTACGGACCCTTTGATCGGTTCGATATCCGACCGATTCCGATCGCGCTTTGGTCGACGGCATCCGTTTATGTTCGCCGCGCCTATACCCCTAGCAGCGTCAATTTTTCTTATTTTTAATCCNCCTGAAGCAATTCTTGGCACTCAAGACTACTTATTTGCGTGGCTGCTGATATTTACGATTTGTATGCGAACCTTCGTAACCTTTTTTGCGGTACCACATCTCGCGATGGGAGCCGAGCTGTCTACTGATTATATCGAACGTACCAATGTCATGAGCTTTAATAATTTATTTGGTTATTACGGCGGTCAGCTAATGCACATCGTTACTTGGTTTATCGTATTTGGCTGGTTATTTAAAGAGGAAGGAGAGGCGCTTGGTGGCGCTCAGTTGTTCGGCCCGGCTTATGTGCCGATAGTTGGATTTTGTTGNCTGTTGGTAGCCGTTACGATCTTTAGTTGTGCTTGGTTNACNCGTGATCGAATCCCTTACATGAACGAGGCTCCGCACGATGGGGAAAAATTTTCTCCTTTTCGTTTGTTTCGAGATATGTGGGAGGCAATTCAGAACCGTAATTATCTGTTCTTGTTGATTGGATTATTTTTCCTCTCAGTGACGATTGGAACCCACGAGACACTGTCGATTTATATCGCTACCTTTTTCTGGGAGCTCTCTCCTTTTCAGATTGGCTTCTTGGCAATTGCTAATTTAATTGGTTTCCATCTGGGTTTCTTCTTTGCTTCCGTCGCCCACAAACGGTTTGATAAACGTTGGACGATCGTGTTTTCGGCAGCTGGTTTGAGTGTGTTTTGGTCAACGGCCGTTACGCTCGGCTTGCTTGGCTTGGCACCTGCTAACAGCTCCTTGCAGTTAGTGGTCTTCATTATATTTTGGAGTATCTTCTCTTCTGTGTTTGGCTCTGTGCTCAACATAAGTGTGATGTCGGCTTTGGCTGATATCACAGATGAGCACGAGGCGAAGACCGGACGAAGACAGGAAGGGATTTTTTACTCAGCCAGGACATTTTTTTCCAAAACCTCGAATGCTATTGGCCATGTGGTNGCGGGGATTGCTATTGAATACTACGTNTTGCTNCCCCCTGGTTCGATTCAAGGGCAGGTCCCNGGGGACGTATTGTTTCGATTAGGCGTCGTAGAGGGGCCCTTTGCGATGGTGTGGGGTCTGATCGCCGCTCTATTCTATGCGGGATATCGGATCGATAGGGACTCATATGAACGGGTGCAGGCTCAACTTAAAGAGCAAAGGTCGAAAACGGCGACGTAGTTTTTTTGAGATTTGACCTTTTTTACGACGATAGGTGAATGCATCGGTCTGCAGGATAAATGAATGAAAGTTGTACGTTTTTTGATCAAGTGTCTTTTGGTAATTATAACTTTCATGGGTGCTGTCCTACTCGGTTTATATATATATGCCCAGTTCTCTGGGCCAGTCGGCCCTATTCCAGGAGCCAAGCTAAACGGCGAATTCTCAAATTCTAAACCTGATTGGAAAGCGTTATTGCCTGACGGCAAGTTTATAGAGGTTCAGTTCGACTCAAAAAACCCTTACTCGGTAACGCTTGCCCCGCACGTGATCAACGATGAGCTCTACACCTGGTCCAGGGCTCCAAACAGTTGGTCATCGTTGATAGACAAAGACTCTAGGGTTGTTGTCAGAATTGACGGAGTCCTTTATCGGACGCTAGCTTCGAAAGTGGATGATGATGTTTTGTTGGCGTTAGTGAATGAGGATCGTGCTGGTGAAAGGGTTGCTGTCGGTATTTCTTTTCATCTACGCCGCGAAAAATGATGGTTCAAAAAAAAAAGAGTTGGACCTGCCAACTCTTTTTTCTGCTCCTTAATGCTCGCGCTTTTACTTCGCGTGCAGCTTGACCGGCATATAGGTATAGCCTTTAACGAATGAAGACGGAGTTCTCTTTGGTTCCTCCATCACTTCGATTTTGTGGAACCGCTTCATTATTTCTTCCCACAATATTCTCAATTGCTGTTCCGCCAGGCGGTTACCAAAACAACGGTGTATGCCAAATCCGAAGGAGAGATGTGCCCTTGCATTGGCTCGGTCAATGATCAGGTCATTAGGGTTTTCGAATACGCTTTCATCTCGGTTACCAGACACATACCACATGAGGATCTGGTCTCCAGCTTTAATCTGCTTATCTCTGATTTCACAATCAAAGTTGGCGGTTCGCCGCATATACGCTAGCGGGGTTTGCCAGCGAATGAGTTCCGCCACCATATTGGGGATAAGCGTCAGATCGTTTCGGAGTTTGTCGTACTCTGCCGGAAACTCGTTCAAGGCCAGCACGCTTCCTGTCATCGAGTTTCTTGTTGTGTCGTTACCCCCAACGATCAGGAGGATTAGATTGCCCAGAAACTCCATGGGTTGCATGTCCTTGGTCTCTTCCCCATGAGCAAGTAGTGAGATGAGGTCGGTGCTTGGGTTAACTTTTCGCTCGTTCCAGAGATTCGTGAAATAAGCTAAGCATTCCATTAACTCATCGATGCGTTGTTGCTCAGTATCAATGATGCCTCTACCAGGCACGGCAGTAGACACGTCAGACCAACGGGTCAACTTTCTTCGGTCTTCGAAGGGAAACTCGAACAGGGTAGCAAGCATTCGTGTTGTTAGCTCAATCGATACTGTGTCGACCCAGTCGAAAGTCTCTCCAATCGGTAATGAGTCGAGGACCTCGATCGTGCGTTCTCTGATCAAGGGTTCCATGTTCGCTAGATTGCTTGGTGCGACGACAGGTGAAACGGTCTTTCGCTGTACGTCGTGCTTTGGCGGATCCATCGCGATAAACATATCGACGTCCAATGCTCCTTCGGGCAGTGGGGCGTCAATCGGTATGCCAAGGGTGATTCCGTGTTGTGAAGAAAAATTCTTGTGGTCGATATCTACTGCTTTGATGTCATCGTAACGGGTAAGCGACCAATAACGGCCCGTTTGCTCAGTTTCATTGAAATGGACTGGGTCCTCTTCTCGAAGCCGATCGAAAAACTCCCACAGACGATTTTCTTGGAAGGCTCGAGGCCAAATGGGGTTGATGTCCTCTAGGGGCACGTCATAAGCCGAGGGAATCTCTTTGCCAAACAAATTGTCTGTCAGATCTCCTGGTCTTTCGTAATCGTCCACGGTCTTAGCACGATCTAGCTCACTATTTACATCTAATGCTTCACTCATAAATCTTCACCGACGGGTTGTGTACAACTGAGTTAAAAAGATACCTAAATTTAACAGGCTTTTCGAGTCAGATTTTCGACAAATTGCTCCTATTTTGTGCGCATTCAAAAGAGATGATTTTAGAATTATTCTTTTAACTATATGAAATTATTAGCTTTAATCGATTTTTTTAGAATTGGCACGAAGATTGCTTAAGTACTAGTGCTTATGGAATTAACAGGAGACAACCATGGGATTAGGTAAAGTAATAGCATTAGATGACTTGTTGGATAACGCTCGCCGTAGGGCAATTAGGCTCGAAATATCTGCAATGAGAGATGAATCAAGCCTCTCGGATATAGCAAATATCGAACTTCTGTCTAATCAGATCGAGGCGGCTCAGCGCTTGTTGAGGGAAATTTCTGAACCAGAGGCGCTCGCAAGCTAGTTGTTCGCTTGTAGTTGTCGTTAGGTTCGCAACAGGATAAAAATCTTATTCCTAGATAAGTAGCTTTTGTTAGTTTAAGAAGGGGACTCTCAACCCTGCTTTAGCCGTTCTTGCATGAAATTGGTTCCTTGTGGTTACAATGGAAGATCAAGATTTGATGCAAGGAAAGTGCTGAATTGATTCATTTCATTAGCCGGTGCTCGTTGATATTGGTATTGGGTGTTTTGCAAGCCTGTGGAGGTGGTGGCGGTGGTTCGGCGCCCGCAGCTAATACACCGCAAAGTTCTTCTCCAACCCAACAGGTNNCAACAAATTCTGCTCCNACTCTCANCGGCGANAANTCATTCTCTGTGGTCGAAGGTCANNTCAGGGTCAGTGATCTGGTCGCTACGGACCCCGAGGGGGAGTCAGTTTCAATGTTTCTAGCAGGAGAGGATTCTGAATATTTCACAATCTCTTCANCCGGGCGTTTGTCCTTTGTGTCGGCGGCTGATTTCGAGGATCCGCTGGATTTCAATAAAGACAATGTTTATAAGATCAGCGTAAGAGTCTCGGATGGAACCAATTCTCGATCCTATGACNTAACAGTNCAGGTACTGGACGACGTCAGCGATAATATTTTCCANTCTGGTGTTTTTGAACCGTCGTCAAAATTTGCCGATTTCTGTGGTGTGCCCAGAACCGGAATTGATCCGTCCACAGACGAGCCCTATTTGGATCAACCTGGAGAATTTAGGGATGAGAATGATTGGCTGAGGTCTTGGAGTAACGAACTCTATCTTTGGTACGATGAAATAGAAGATGTGGACCCCGCTTTATATGCCGAGTCAGCTGAAGAGGTGGCGGAATACTTTGGTTTGATGAAGACTTTCGAAAAGACCTCCTCGGGCGCGGACAAAGATAAATTTCATTTNAGCTACGGCACTTCTGAGTGGTTGGCTTATTCAACAGGCGGTGTTACGTCCAGCTATGGTGTGCAGTGGGCGGTGATCAGTGGCTCACCGCCTAGAGAGGTGGCGGTGGCATTTGCTGAGCCAAACACGCCAGCGACAACCGGAGANGCAAATCTTGAGCGGGGTGCTCGAGTCATAGAAGTCGATGGAGTGAACGTAGAAAACGGTGCCGGTCAAGATGCTGTCGACACACTGAACGCGGCTTTTTTCCCTTCCGAAATCAATGAAACTCATGAATTCGTTGTTCGAGANCTAGGNTCTTCTACNACCAGAANNTTTTCAATGACCTCTGCTGAAATCACTAGTACGCCTGTTCAGANTGTAAAAGTCATACCAACCGCGTCCGGACCGGTGGGCTACATGTTNTTCAACGATCACATNAAACCNGCCGAGAAGTTGTTGGTGGAAGCGTTTGAANCGTTAAAGGAAAGTGACGTCGTAGATTTGGTTCTTGATCTTCGATACAACGGCGGAGGGTACTTGGCGATCGCTAGCCAGGTTGCTTACATGATTGCNGGAAGCTCGGCTGCATCAGGNCGAAACTTNGAAACCCTGCAATTTAACGACAAGCACCCGACGACTAATCCGGTCACGGGCGGGAATATAGAACCCACCCCTTTTTANGGGACCACCATTGGATTCTCTTTGGANGAGGGGACTGACCTTCCNACACTCGACTTACCGCGCGTTTATGTTCTCACCAACTCAGATACCTGTTCTGCGAGTGAAGCAATCATTAACGGACTTAGAGGCATAGATNTNGAAGTCATCCAAATAGGTAATACGACTTGCGGTAAACCCTATGGTTTTTACGGTTTTGATAATTGCGGAACGACATACTTTTCAATCCAGTTTAGGGGCGTAAATAACAAAGGCTACGGTGATTACACTGATGGATTNATGCCAGTAAGTGCAGCTCCACAGGAGGACCATGAAATTCCAGGTTGTGTNATAGCGGATGATTTTGATCATTTACTAGGGGATGAAAACGAGGCCCGTTTGAAGGCCGCACTGGATTATCGGTCNAATGGTGGTCAATGCCCCGCAAGTGAGGCATCTTCCGTTAGCGATTTAGACATTTTGAGAACGAGTGGTTTGGGACCACTCTCTGAGGGGGCGGAAAAGGACCAATTAGACTACCCCGAATANCCTGGAAGNGTAATCGAACGACCAAACTAAAGGCATTCTGGTTAAGATCACATCCTTCTTGGAGGACGAGACCAAGCTTGGTTTAAAAAGGGAGAGAATAGGTGAAGTGTAGAATCGTAGGCGCTGATGCGNCCTTTGAAATAGTGTGGGACAAACTAGGTGTCGCGCACGTTTGGGCCTCNACAGTGGCGGACGCCTATCGGGGCATGGGTTACGCCGCCGCCTATGAGCGTCTATGGCAGATTCATTTGAGTACCGCTTATGCAAATGGTGAAGCGGCCTCACTACTTGGTGAACGGTTCGTCCGTCAGGATGTCATGCAAAGAGCTTTTAACGTCCACGGGGGGCTTACGGAAATGCCTTCGAGTGCNGGGGACTGGATAGCATCAGCTTATCTCGAAGGTATGAACGCCTATGTTGACTCTTTGGAGGAGGTGCCACCCGAATTCCAAATCGCTGGCGCTGAACCTCGAAAGTTCACCATGAGCGATATCGCCGCGAGATACCGATTCACCTCCTGGTTTCAGCACAAGAGTTGGACTGAAAAATTAATGATGGGTCGCTTGATGGCAACGCACGGGGCCGACTACTTTCGTGAGCACCTGTTGCATTTTTCCAAGGATGACGAGGAGCAGGTTGAAGAGCTCAAGAATTTTCTAGTCGATATTGATCCCAAAATGATCGAGTTGGCCTATCCTGAAGTGCAGGTCCCTGAGTTTTCAGGCAGCAATAATTGGGCGATCAGTGGAGAGCTCTCTGCGTCAGGCTATCCAATGTTAGCGACTGATCCGCATCAACCGCATTCGATTCCGAATACGTTTTTTTACGTACATTTGCACGTNNAGGGGTGGGATGCGTTCGGCGCAGCTTTCCCGGGTGTGCCTTATTTCATGATGGGTTTTAACAACGATGTTGCTTGGGGATTAACCACCGGATTCATTGATTGTTACGATTTGTTTATAGAGCAAGTAGAGGGGAAGCAGTATCTGCATGGCGAGGAGTGGAAGCCAGTCGCGTCTCGAAATGAAGTAATTGCTGTCAAAGGTGAAAAAGACCGTACTATAGAAGTCAAAACCACCCACCACGGGGTGTTGCTTGAGCCTTTGATGCAAGAGTTGGGAATGAGCGACACTCGAGCGAGTTCGAATCAAACTAGTTTATATTGGTCGCTCCGTGATGTACCGAGTTCTGCGGGGGCTTTGGCGCTCTTGCCAACCGCGAAAACCGCTTCTGAGTTTGGGGATTTATTATTCGAAGGCGGAGTTTGCCCGCTTGTGAATAATATCATCTGCGTCGATAAGCAAAGTAATATCGAAAGATATATCGCAACCGTCGTGCCGATTCGACAGGGTGTAACCGGTTCCGTGCCCATTGCAGGTTGGAATCTAAAACATGATTTTGCTTTGGCGACCCAGGATCAGTTGACTGTAGAAAGAAATCCTGAGACTGGTTATTCGCTAACAGCGAACAATGACACGATGGAGGAGCGGGGAGATTTTTACATTCATAACTTTCCGACTCACAGTGCCAGGGCAGACAGGATCAAGCAGCTNTTAGATGAAGGTTCTGATTTCACTGTGGANCAATTCTGCAACATGCAATTAGATCTTATGGACCTNCGAGCCAAGGAAATTCTACCGGACTTGATTGAAATATTGAGAGCTAGCGAGGATGCCTTAGTAGTCAGGGCGGTCGACATCCTGGAAAACTGGGACTGCCAGGCTTCTCGTGATTCCGTTGGAGCTTGCGTGTTCTATCCATTTTTGGACCGATATTGGCAAAGAAACTATCTCTTTGAAGCGCTGGGCGATGATTTGCTCAAGCTAATGCCTTTAGCTGCGCCTGGTTTGAACCGGTTTGATCTCAAAACTTTTACAAAAGACTCGTCTCCCTGGAGTCAACATCGGGGAGCTCTAAGTAGAATCATTCACAAAGAGATGAGGGTTGTCATGGAGCGACTTCAAGACTCCCTGGGTCCTGAAGAGAATGCTTGGAGGTGGGGTGACTTGCATCAAATCGCATTTTGGCACCGACAAAGAAAACGAGCTGGCTTCGAGCATCTAACGGTTGGACCTGATCCTATCGGTGGTAGCCCAACCACGTTGGGGATGGCGATGCACATGGGAAAGGGGCCTGGAAGGGCTGTCGAAGACGAAATCCCTTGTCGTGTTTTTCATGGTCCGGCTTATCGCTTGGTCGTTGATCTGGGAGACCACCAACATGCACGTTTTGTGATTGCTGGCGGAAATGGAGGCCGACCCGATTCGNAATTCGGCACTAATCAGTATAGTACCTGGTTAGAAGGGGGGTATTTTACCTTGAATTTGAAACGCGACGAGATTGATGTCCACGAAATATGGCAGGTAGAGGGGTAGAGACATGTCAGTGATGAGGTTATTAGTGTTGATCGTTTCGGTTGTCTTGTTAATCTCTANCGGGCAAGGCTTGGCGGAACCAAGATCCCAATTTAATCAAAACTCGTTGGATGAGTACGTCCACGAGAAAGATGAAGTGTATGAATGTAGGTTANTTCGGAGTGAAAAGGCGGATGGCTACCAAAGNCACTTTATAGAGCTTGTTTCTCAGCGTTATTTGACTGAAAGCGAAGTAGACCAGACAGATTGGCGCCACCTTTTACAGGTTGTAGAGCCCGCTACTGTCAAGCATCAAACCGCGATGTTGATGATCGGTGGCGGAAGTAATTCCGATGCGGTGCCCAGCTCTGTTAATGAGCTTTTGGTTCGATATGCCCTGGCGACAAGCTCTGTGGTCGCGGAGTTGTCTATGGTTCCAAACCAACCGCTCGTTTTTAGAGATGAAGGCAAGAAGAGATGGGAAGACGCGCTGATTGCCTATACCTGGGATAAGTTTTTGACGTCTGGCGATAGTCGCTGGCCTGCAAGGATGGCCATGACGAAGAGTGCTGTGTCTGCTATGGATTGCCTGCAGTCTTTGCTTCCTATAGCTTCTGAGAAAAAGCCTAGCAAGTTTGTTGTGGCTGGAGCCTCAAAGCGAGGTTGGACTACCTGGACGACCGCAGCGGTAGACGCTCGGGTCAGCGCTATAGTGCCGATAGTGATTGACTTGCTCGATGTTGAGCGTTCATTTAGGCACCATTGGGAAGTCTATGGTTTTTGGGCGCCTGCCATTCAAGATTATGTCGACATGGGCACTGTGGAATGGTGGGGCACCCCGGAATTACAGGCTTTGTTTAAATTAGTTGACCCATTGAGTTATAAAGATCGCTACACGATGCCGAAGTTTCTGGTAAACGCTGCTGGGGATGAATTTTTTGTGCCGACTTCTTCCCAGTTTTATTTTGATCAACTTCCCGGTGAAAAGTTTCTAAGGTATGTCCCGAATGCGGGCCATAGCCTGGCCGACTCGGATGCGTTGGAGAGCATCCTTGCCTACTATGCGGCGGTCTTAAATGACTTTCCCAGGCCTCANTTTAGCTGGGAGTTTGNCTCCGACGGCTCGATACGCGTATCNACTAANGAAAAACCAAGNCAGGTGAGCCTTTGGAAGGCGTCGAACGAAGAGGCCCGGGACTTTCGCAAGGGCACGATTGGTAAGGATGGTTGGAAGCGTGATCGANTAGAGGTCCTCGAGAATGGTGACTACCTGGCCAACATTAGAACGCCGGAAGAGGGATGGTCGGCTTATTTTGTTGAACTTAAATACGAGACACCGTTTGGGATTCCCTTTACTTTTAGTACCCCAGTCAGGGTGACTCCCGAGACTCTGCCATTTAAATATGAGCCGCCTGCTAACCCTAGAAAGGGTTTTTTGACTGATAAGTGATCGTAAAAGCTGACTCTATTTGTTGAAGGTGTTTTAAGAAAGTCGGTCCTCTATCTGCATACGTGGCTAGGCCTGAGGCACTGATTCGCCCTTGAGAAACGCTGTTATCATGGAGTTGACGGTTTCGGGAGACTCTTGTTGGACCCAGTGGGACACCCCAGGCAGGTAGCGGATAGTGAAATCTTCTACGTATCGCTCGGTTCCGTAGGTCGTTTCTTTTGATAAGGCGACATCTTCTTCTCCCCATATCATAAGTGTCGGTGTTTTTATGATAGGAAAATCTTCGTTTTTTGGTTTTGAGTTGGGGTTGTTTCGTATTAAAGCGCGGTAGTAGTTAATCATAGCGGTGAGAGCGCCAGGTTGATTCGCGTTGCGGCTGAATACCTCGGCAATTTCGGGAGGAAATTTCGTAGGATCCACAAAGGTATTGCGTATCATCTCTCCCACCCCTTTTGCGTTGTCCCTACCGAGTAGATACTCTGGTATTTTGGGTAGTTGAAAGAAAAAGACATACCAGCTTTTTTTCATTTGTTCCCATCCAAAGGCTTTCTGCATCGCCTGAGGATGAGGGACATTGCATATCACTAAGTGACTAAGAGGTAGCCGATCGGTGATCGCAAAGTGCCATGCGATAACTGCTCCCCAATCATGAGCGATGAGAACTGTTTCCTTGCAGCCGCTCGCTTGGATGATGCCTGCCACGTCTTCAACTAGTAGGTCGAGACCATAGGCTGAAACACCTTTTGGCNTTGAAGATTTCCCATAACCGCGCAAGTTTGGGGCCCAGGCTTTGAAACCTTGCTGAGCGAGCGCCGGCAACTGGTGTCTCCAGGAGAAGCTGTGTTCTGGAAATCCGTGGAGACATAGCGCTAGGCGGTCGCCGTCGCCGCAGCAATCGATCTCGAATTCGAGATCGCCAATTTGCAAAACCTGCGTATCTATCCTGGGGTCTTTTAGTGAAGCTGGGACTATGTCATTCATCAAGGTTGAGTATTTTCCTGTTCAAGTGATTTGAAATACTGGATACCAGTTTTGCGGTATGTTCATCATGGTCATCTCGCCAAGCTTTATCCCAGGCGCTATGAATAGCAACGACAAGTTGTTCTCTTGGATCGACCCATATGAATTGGCCGAATATACCGGTTGCTCGATATGAGCCATCGGATCTGAGCCACCAGTAATAACCGTAATAGTTGGCCCCCTCCGAAGGGCTTGTAGAGTCGAGCATCCAATTATCCGGGAGGCTGCCGTTCCCTGGTGATAATTCCCCGTGTCGCAACGCGTACAAACCTAGTCTCGCGTAGTCTCTCAAGGTCGCGTTTAAGCAGCACCCTCCGTACTCGACACCGTCAGCTTCATCAAGCATCCAGAATGCATCGGANTCCATACCGAAGGGCTCCCATATCTTTTTATGGAGATAAGTCGACAGATTATTCCCGATTGCGGCCCGGAGCACGGCGCCGGCCAGGTTGGTTTCACCGGTGTTGTAGTTGAAATGCGTTCCTGGTGGGTGGAGCTTTTTCAAGTTTCCCATGTATTGGATTAGATCCAGAATTTGTATTGGTGAACTNGCAACATCTGAGTCGAGGTCTTCGTAATCTTCATTCCATTTCACGCCTGANGCCATTTGTANAATATTTTTGATCGTGGTGTCTTTGTAGGCCCCTTCGCTTAACGAAGGTAAATAGGTGGAAGCGAGGTCATTGACACTCTCTATGTAACCATCTTTTATTGCAGCCCCATAAAGCATACTGACTACCGATTTTGCGACGGAAAAAGAAATCCATGTTTTTTTCTCATCGTGGCCGAGCGCGTATTTTTCAAAGACCAGCTCTCCATTTTTTAAGACGATGAGACCTGCCGTATTGAGCTCTTCGAAATAATCATCGATTGTCTTGGGTTGCTTTTGGTGGATATAGGTAAAGTCGTCAAGCCTTAGGTCTGCACTCGTTAAATCTAGTTTCTTTGANGAGGCTCCGATTTTACGGGTGTGGTAAATTCGATGGATGTTTGGGTATCCCTTAAGTTGTTGCTCGGGGGTCCAAGTCAAGAGACTCTTTGCTGACATTGACTCAAATGGGTCGGCTGACCAAGAAAGGGCCCCATACAGGCATAAGATCCACAGACAGAAATGTTTCAACATCTTGATTTACTCTCTCAATCAACTATCCAGTTGATGATTACTTTTTTTCGAAGGATTTGGCAATAGGCTTATTGGTTTAACTGACTCGAGTTTAGGTTTCTTCAATCGGTCGAAGACCAGTACACTAGTGCAGATAGCGTTGTGAGGAGAAAACAGTGTCAGATGGATATCAACTGTCAGCGGAACTCTTTTATCGTAATCCGTTGCGCGTGGGTGAGGCTAAGCCAGCATTTGGTCTAGAAGAACCAGATCCAAGTAGGCCCGATCATGNTGGACATATGGCGCAGATAGTGGATGGTCGCGATACAGCTACCTCTCTGGAGCAGGAAGGCTTCAAGCTGCTTCAACATTCATCCTCAGTGGCAGACTTTTATGATGATCAGTGCGTTCAAGATCAATACTATCCTGAGATCAAAGAGCTCGTTTCAAGGGAGAGTGGCGCGGCTTTTGTACAGGTCCTGTCTCACATTACGCGCAGTGAAGAACAGGCGCTTCAGGGCAAGCGTTTGGGCGCCCATCGATTGGTCCACAACGATTTCACTTCCAATTTAATAAAGGATGGATTTTTTGCCGCCCTGGAGGAGGAGGGTAAATACGACATGGAGAATGGTCGTATCTGTATATTTAATCTTTGGAGAAGGTTTGATGCAGATGGTCTCCACGCTCCGTTGGCGGTTTGTGATGCGTCATCCGTTACCGAAGCGGAGCTGATTCCGACTGATTTGTGGAATTACGGGGANGAACAGGGTTTCGCCATTGAGATCTACCAGAGTAGCCACAACCCTGAACATCGCTGGTTTTATTTCCCAAAAATGCATAAGGAAGAGGTCCTAATGTTCAAGACCTACGACTCTGCCATGAGCCCATTTATGCCGACTTTGCACAGCGCCTTCGATGACCCTGAATGTCCCGAAAGGGCGAGCTTGCGAGAGAGTATCGAAGTCCGTGTGATGTGCCTTTATGCCTAGAACACCT
Source organism: Gammaproteobacteria bacterium (assembly GCA_002727775.1). Classification (GTDB taxonomy): domain Bacteria; phylum Pseudomonadota; class Gammaproteobacteria; order Pseudomonadales; family Azotimanducaceae; genus UBA4421. Next base: position 3,378 of record PBUF01000081.1, on the reverse strand, counting down.
GCAGCGGCTGACTGGTTGGTTTTGCTGTGAACTGGTTTAGTAGGGGACTATCAGCGGATCTGACGAATGATCCAGAAGGAACNCTGAGACCTAAAGAGTTTTTTAGTTTATACGCGCGCACNTGGCCGTACATGAAGCCTCAGCTCGTGCACTTGTTTTTTTGGGTGATCGCCGTTTTGCTGATCGAAGCGCTCTTTGTCGTTTCAATGCTCATTGGTTCTGATCTATTTAATAATAAAGTGATCGAAGCTGAAAAATTAGAGCCTCAACAGGCAAAGATGTTGTTTCTGACCGATGACTACATCGGAGATTTTTCAGAGGACGAGTTCTCTGAGTCTCCGGATTTGTCGACAAAGTCTAGCGAATCGCTTGACTCTAATCTTGACCATAAACTCAGCCAGTCNCAGCGAAGGGAGGTTTTTGACCGNCTACTTATCCTTTTTGGTATTGCGGGTATTTTATTGTTCGCTTTGATGCCGATAGCGGCTTATTACCGTGTCTGGATACTCCAGCGTATTAACCAGGCTCTTCGCGTGAGAATGGTCAGTAATGCAGAACATTTGTCCTTGAAATATCACGATCATGCTCGTGCAGGGGATTCGATTCATCGAATCTATCAGGACAGCGCGATGATCACCTCTGTCGTTGAGCAGATTATCATCAACCCTATCATTGGCTTGGGGCAAGTATCCTTTACGTTGTTTGTCCTTTTTTTGTTTAGTCCGAGACTCGCACTGGTGTTTTTGCTTGCCGCAGTTCCTATTCTTTTACTGATTGGCTGGTTTACTCCCAGGTTACAGATTCGATCTCGTGTTGCCAGAAGGTCAAACAGTGCGTTGGTATCGCGTATTCAAGAAGTTTTCTCCAGCTTAAAGGTGATAAAAGCAAACCGTTCTGAAGTGGCCGTTCAAAGATGGTTTGATGAAGCTTCGACTCGTGCAATCGATGGCGCTTTTTGGGTACGAGCTGAATGGATTACGATGCGAACCTTGATCGCGGTCTTTGTTTTGGCGGTTGTTATTTTTTGCGAGTATCTCATGGCTGGGTGGGTGATTAGCCAGGAGGAAACCTTTTTGGTCGGTGTTCTAGGCCTGGTGGGGTTTACGGTTTGGAATCTAGGGGCTTACCAGTCTGCGCAGGGGCGCATGGAAGGCGAGATGGTCGAAAACGGAATCTGGATCGTGGGTATCTGGGGCATCCTGCAAGATATGGCAATAGGCTTGGAGAGGGCCTTTTATTTATTAGAGTTAGAGGCGGANGTCCGAGATGCGCCTGACGCCAAGAGCTTNCCGGCAGATTTTAAACAAATCCATCTCTCTGGTTTGGGNTTCTCGTACGAAAACAGCAAGCTTCTGTTAGACGGCCTCGATCTCGATCTGAAGGTGGGTACTATAACGGCCCTCGTCGGGGAGACTGGCTCTGGAAAATCGACTCTTGCTAGTTTGTTGCTTAGGCTTTATGACCCTGATCAGGGATCGATTACCATTGACGAGCTCGACATTCGGTCGATACGTGTTGCGGAGATCCGAGCGAATATCGCGATCGCTTTGCAGCAAAATCCGCTTTTTTCTAAAAGCGTCTCCGANAACATCGGCTATGCCTGTCTCGAAGTTGATCAGGCTAAGATAGAAGAGGCCGCCAAAATTGCTCTTGCACATGATTTTATTACTCAAATGCCTCAGGGCTACGAAACTGAGTTGGGCGAGAGAGGTGCAAAACTATCCACGGGNCAGAAGCAGCGACTATCGATTGCACGCGCCTTGGTCAGAGACACGCCAATACTAATTCTAGATGAGCCCACCGCTTCTCTGGACGCCGAAACTGAAATGACTGTCTTGGAAAATATTCGACGGTGGGGCGCCAACAGGGTGATCGTCTTAATTACTCACCGATTGTCCACGATACGTCGCGCAGACCAGATCGCAGTTCTTCGCGACGGTAGGATAGTGGAAGCAGGCGAGCACGAAGACCTGATGAGGTCGCCAGAAGGATATTATCGAGGGATAGTCAACATCGATTCTGAAGAGTCTCGAGCATGAAAAGTCAGCGTTACGACGATCGAATAGACGCTGACACAAGAATCTCGAATCTAGAAGTCATTGGTCTTGTAGGACGCAGTCTCCGATTCTTGTGGCCCCTGCGTCGCCTGGCCTCGTTGAAGTTCGCATTAATGCTTTTGTCTTTAGTACCTCTGTTTTTCTACCCGTTTTTACCCAAGATTATTGTAGATCACGTGATCCTTGCGAGGACCTTCGATAGTACGGAAATTCCATTTCCCCCTCATATTGAACCATTTGTCAGTTTCTTGTCGGGAAAGACGCCAATGGAAATCATGGTCTCGGTAGTCGTCTTTGGTTTAGCTCTACTCTTGTTATTCAGTAAAACAAAAACGGAAATCGAAGTCGCAATGGCACAGGGCGAAGACAGTGCGACCCAGTCAGAAAACGCGATGAATGCGGGGCACGGTAATTCAGGATCTCTTCTGGGTGTTTTGGAGGCTTTGATACAAGTCCGGATATCTCAGGGGCTGACCAATTTACTGAGAACAAGGCTTTTTAAACACATGAGCCGTTTGCCAATGACAACGCTTAATGACCAGCGGACTGGCGATACCATCTACCGAGTGATGTACGACTCGCCCATGATACCTGGGCTGTGTTATCAAATTCTGTTCTATCCCTTGCTCCTGATCTTAAGTTCTTCAATCTCTATTTATCTTTTATATTTTAGTTACTCGGACGTGTTACCAGAGATTGTTTTTAGCGCGGCCTGCCTGGTCCCTATNGCGCTTATTATAACTATTCCCTTGTCGGCGTTGGCCCGTCATCTCCAACAAGATAGCCGNTCNGCGGGAAGNGCAACTACNAATTCGATGGAAGAGAGTCTCAGTCAGATTGAAGCAGTACAAAGTCTCGGTGGCATGACAAAGGANATCGAGGAGTTTTCCNNTAGAAGCCAGGAGTCTTATCTGAGATTTAGNNTGATNAAGATTCTGGAAATAGCTTTAGTGTTNTTGAGCCTNATGNTGATAGTTGCGTTGTTGTTTTANGGNGCAAGAGTAGTNGGTAACTTNATAATAGANGGNGTGATGAGCCCCGGNGANTTCTGGGTGATTGGNGGNCTNATCTTTCAGCTAGGTGGGGCNGCGTTTTCGNTAGGCGCTATCTGGATCACAATTCAAGGGAANGTGGCAGCCGTGCGCCGAGTTTTCTTCTTTTTTGATCTGGAGACCGAGGAAGAGCGGGCCGACCAGACCACACTGAAGACTTTCGAGCGTTCGATCGAGTTTGAGGGTGTCTCGTTTTCTTATCCGGGTGGCTCTAGGGTTATCAGTAATTTTACTACGACAATGCGCAAGGGAAAGTTGATCGCTATGGT